>DATCBZ010000350.1:0-5331 GCA_036511555.1 Steroidobacteraceae bacterium | reverse complement strand
CCATGTTCGAGAGCACTGCAGCGGGGGTGTATCAGGCAACCTGCGATGACCGGTTCATCTCCGTGAATCCGGCGATCGTGACGATGCTCGGCTACGAATCCGAGGAACAGGTGCTGCGGCTTGATTTCGGCCTTGAGATTTACGCAAGCGCGGAAGACCATCTGCAGTGGCGCCGCGAGCTTGAAGAGCAGGGCGAGATCCGCAGCCGCGAGACCATCCTGCGCAACAAGAAAGGCGAGCGCCTGGTGGTGCTGCACAGTGCCCGACTGGTACGCGACAGCCGCGGCGTGCCTT
The DNA here is from genome assembly GCA_036511555.1 of Steroidobacteraceae bacterium. Lineage (GTDB taxonomy): Bacteria > Pseudomonadota > Gammaproteobacteria > Steroidobacterales > Steroidobacteraceae > PALSA-1196. The sequence goes on along the minus strand of DATCBZ010000350.1, from coordinate 5,037 downwards.
TGTACTACGAAGGCACGATTGCAGACATTACCGCATCGCACCGGCAGGCGCGCCAGTGGTCGCACGAGGCAAGCCATGATTCTTTGACAGGCCTGCTCAATCGGCGCGAGCTCGAGCGGCGTCTGCAAAGTGCACTCGAAGACGCCGCGATCGACAACAGCACCCTCGCTGTAGTGATGATTGACCTTGACCACTTCAAGAAAATCAACGACCGTTTCGGGCACGTGGCAGGCGATGAGCTGTTGCGCCGTGCGAGTGCCGCGCTCAAAAGCGCGCTGCGCAACGGCGACCTCATCGGCCGCTTTGGTGGCGATGAATTCCTTGTCATTCTCGAGCACTGCGGCCAGGAGGATGCCGTGCGCATCACGGCCGGCATGGTCGAGCAACTGCGTCAGCTGGAATGCCTGTGGGCGGGGCAGCCGCTGCTGACGCGCGCCAGTGTCGGCATTGCCGTCGCAGCCCAGCGCGACGAATCGTGGGTCGCGCTCGTTGAGCGCGCCGACGTTGCCTGCTACGACGCGAAAACGCGCGGCGGCAATCAGTGGCGCGTCTTTCATGACGACGCCACGGTCACTGTGAAGGTCGGCCGCGAACGCCAGCTTGCCTTGTGGCTTGAGGAGGCCCTCGCAACGGACGCCCTCATCTTGCAGGCCGAGCGCATCGTCCCGATCCGCAACCGGCGCGCGCCGTCCCACTATGAAGTGCTGTTGCGAGCGCCAAACAGCGGCGCGAACCGCTTGCCCGAACAGCTCGACCTCAGCGCCATCGCTACTTCCAATGCCGGCCTTGCCCACCGTCTGGATCGATGGTGCGTGCGCAACGCCTTTCGCTCGATTGCGCGGCAGCAGCGCGAGACGCCGAACGCCGGGCGCTGGTTTCTCAACCTCTCGCACGCCTCGTTCTCGGATCCTGGGCTTGCCGAGTTCATTGCCGCGGCAGCGCGCGAGGCGCAGCTGCCAGCGCACAACATCGGTCTTGAAATTGAAGAACAGGCGTTGGCCGGCGGCTATGTGCAAATCAATGACCTCGTGCGCAAGCTTGCGCCGCAGGGCTTTCAATTTACGCTCGACGGCTTCGGTCGCGGCATCTCCTCATTCGCCTATTTGAAATCCCTGGATGTAACGAATGTGAAGATCGATCACACGGCGCTCGCAGGCGACGCCGGTGATAAAGTCGGCGAGGCGTTGCTGCGCTCCTTGCACCAGATCAATAAAGTGCTCGGCCGCGCCACCATTATCCAATCCGTTGCCTCCGCGGACATGCTGAAGCGGCTCGCGGCAGCAAGCGTGGATTATGCGCAAGGCCCGGCGGTCGCCGCGCCGATACTCCTTGATGAGATGCGGCTCACCGCCTGAAGCATCCGCAGCGGCCCGTGCCGCGCTATATTGGGACACACGCGATTCATGCGGTGCGGTCTCCCATGTTCGAAATCTCTGAAGCCTGCGAGCGCAATAAAGAACCCATCTTGCAGATATTACGCCGTGCGTTTGCGGCGAGCCGCCACGTGCTCGAGATCGGCAGCGGTACCGGGCAGCACGCGGTCTATTTCGCGCGCAAACTGCCCAATCTCACCTGGCAGACAACTGACACCGGGCAGTATTTAGCTCCGCTGCGAGCACGGATCGAGCAGGAGAACGCGGCAAATTTGCCGCCACCGCTGGAGCTTGACGTGCGCCGGCGTCCCTGGCCGGTCAAAGGCATCGACAGCGTATTCAGCGCCAATACGCTGCACATTATGTCCTGGCAGGCGGTCGAGAGCTTTTTCCAAGGCGTCGGCACCCTCCTCGGACCCGGCGCCGTGCTGGGCGTCTATGGACCTTTTCGCTACGCCGAGCGATATACAAGTGCCAGCAACGAAGCCTTCGATCGCGACTTACGAGAACGGAATGCGATGAGCGGCATTCGGGACTTCGAAGCGGTGAATGCGCTTGCGGTGGCGGAAGGTCTGAGCCTCGATGCGGACTACGACATGCCGGCACATAACCGCACTTTGGTGTGGCGGAGGGATACGTAACCTAGGAGCGACACCTGGAATGACCCGACGGCCACCCCCATTTTCGACAGTAGCGCCACGCCCAAGTCGCCGTGACCGCGGATCCTGCCGGCATCGAGCCTTTCGGTCATCTGCGGTGGACGCGGCTTAGATCCCACGCGCGCGTACGGCCTAGACGTCGCCCATGCTGTTGTTAGGTTTTATCATCCTGAGTCTGACGGCCGCTCTGCTGATAGTGGCCGCCGCCCTGCACTACGAGCGACGCCACTCGCCGCGGCGCGTTGAAAAACTCCTCGAGCTACGCACGCGCGAACTGTCCGAGCTTTCAACGCACCTTCAGACATTTGCGGAGAAGGAGAAATCCGAGCTTGCGCACAACTTGCACGACGAGCTGGGCGGGCTGCTGACGGCTGCAAAGATGGATCTGTGGTGGTTGCAGTCGCGCCTGGACCAGCCGCCTAATGCACAGCGCCTTGCACAGTTGGGCGATGCGCTCGATGCGGCGATGACCGTAAAGCGGCGGGTCGTCGAACACCTGCGACCGTCGCTGCTGGACCATTTCGGACTCGCTACGGCTTTACGTGCCTATGCGGAGGCCACTTGCGCGAAGGCAGATCTGCAATTTGAGGCGGCCGTCGACGAAGACGTCCCGGCGATTCCAAAGGATACCGCGATCGCACTATTTCGCCTGATGCAGGAAGCGCTCGCTAATATCGTAAGCCATGCACAGGCCAGTCACGTGCGACTCGAATTGCGCAGCGATCAGCGCAATTACATTCTAAAGCTCTCGGATGATGGCCGCGGCTTTGACATGGCAAGCGGTGCATTTCGATGGTCGCATGGCCTGAGCGGCATGCGGCAACGCATCAAATCATTGAATGGCCGTTTCAGCCTGCGCTCAGATTTCGGACGCGGAACGCAAATCGAAGTTGAAGTGCCTCGCCAGGCGACTTGAATAGCGCCCGGGCCCCTGCAACGCTGCGAGTCAATGTGCCGTGCCCGGCGTCCATTTGGATTGCCCGTTGGCGACGATCGCCTTCAGCTGCGAGATGTCACGCATCTTGTCGAGGAAATAATCTGCGCCGGCGGCATAGCAGTGATCGCGAACGAAGTCGGACGCGTAGTTCGTCAGCACCACAATGAGCGGTTGCGTCTCGGGTGGGTAGAGCTGACGCACATTGCGTACCACGGCGACGCCGTTGCCTTCGGCAAGCTCGATGTCCACTACCAGGACGTCAAAGGTTGCATCTCGCAACCTCGATAGGGCCTCAGACTGCGTCGCCGCCTGGGCTGCAACAGCGACAGACCCCGGGTCGGAAAGGAGATCGACCAAACGTCGGCTCAGAACTTCCGAATCTTCGACGAGCAACACCCGACGCTCCGCCGAGGCCGCTCCATCGGCGGCAAATTCACTGGTTTTTGATACGTGTGCGCTCATTGCACAAGTTCGTTCTTGATCGCGTAATAGGTCATGTCGGCGTTACTCTTCATGCCCATCTTCTCAAGGATCCGCGTGCGGTAGGTGCTGACCGTCTTGACGCTCAGAAAAAGCGCCGCGCCGATGTCGGTTACGCTTTGGCCCTCGGCAAGCTTGCAGAAAATTTGGAATTCTCTTTCAGACAGCGCAGCGTGCGGCGGTTCACCCGAAACGCCCTGCATGCCATTCACAAGCACCTCGGCGAGCTCGGGGCTCACATAGCGACCGCCGCGCACCGCCGCACGAATGGCGCGGCATAACTCATCGGGCGGCGCGGTCTTGCTGACAAAGCCGCTCGCACCGGCGCGCAACACGTTCAGGCCGTACTGTTTCTCGGGATATGCCGATAACACGAGGGTCGCAACGGTATCGTGATGTGACTTGATGCGTCGAAGCACATCAAGTCCGGACATGTCCGGCAGGGAGAGGTCCAGGAGCAGCACATCGCAGGGCTTACTGCGCAGCATCTCGAGTGCCGCGCGCCCGGTGGCGGCATCGCCTACCCAAGTAAAATCACTTTGCGCCTCGATGATCTGCTTGAGCCCAATGCGCACAAGTTCATGATCGTCGGCAACTGCAACTCGAGTGGACGGCATGGTTACCCTTATTAGTCCTTACGACCGTAAGGAGCAAGGCTAATGACTGGCAAATTCATTTGACAGCGGGCAGCAAGGGGTTGATACCGCGATTCGCCCTCAAGCTCCTGTAGGACAGCTCTGACACGGATTCGGTCATCGCGCCGATGTAATTGGGTCGGTCTCAAGCGTCGCGTCCCGTACGCCTTCCGGATTGAGCGTATCGAACCTCTCATCGTCGCCTGCAAGACTATCCTTGCCGCTATAGGTTTCCAATCGATTGTACAGCGTCTTAAGGCTCACCCCTAGAATCTGCGCAGCCTTACGCTTCACCTGCCCGCAATAGGCGAGCGTCGCCATTGTGACGCGGCGCTCCACTTCGGCAAGCGGGGTGCCGACATGGATCGTGATTATCGTACCGTCGTCGACGCTCGGCGCAGCCGCCGTCACTGCAATCTCGCCTTCAACAAGATCGTCCGCCATGATGTAGGCGCGCTGCACGTAGTTGCGCAGTTCGCGCACATTTCCGGGCCAATGGTGCTGATACAGGCGCACGAGCGCGTCGCGCGAAAATGACTTGGTGGTGCCTTCAGCAAGGTTCTGCTCTTCGAGAAATGACAGCGCCAGCTGTTCGATGTCGACGCCGCGTTCACGCAGCGGCGGCAAGTGGATCGGGAATACGTTCAAGCGGTGATATAGATCCTCACGCAGTTTGCCTTCGCTCACCGCCTTTTCAGGATCGCGATTGGTTGCGGCAATGATGCGCACGTCGCTTGCGATCTGCGCCGCGCCGCCAACGCGTGTAAACGTGCCGGTCTCGAGCACGCGCAGTAGTTTGACCTGCAGCTCCATCGGCATCTCGATAACTTCGTCGAGAAAGATGCTGCCGCCGTTGGCGCGCTCGAAAAATCCCTTATGCTGCCGATCGGCGCCCGTGAAGCTGCCACGCTCATGCCCGAAAAGCTCGGTTTCTATCAGCTGCGGTGCGACCG
>DATCBZ010000349.1:0-3782 GCA_036511555.1 Steroidobacteraceae bacterium | reverse complement strand
GAACAGATTCTCGATGCCGCTTTCCGGGTGCTGGAGGAGGCGGGGCTTGAGATTCGCAGTCTCGCGGCACGTGAAGTATTCGCGCGCGCCGGCGCACTCGTTGACCACGAAACGCAAATGGTGCGCCTGGGGCGGGACATTGTTGAGGCGCAATGGGCGCATGTGCCGGAACGCTTCATACTGCATGCCCGTAATCCCGACCGGCACCTGCACGTGGGCGACAACGTCGTCAACTTTGGCCCCGTGACCGGCGCGCCGAACATCAGTGATCTTGAAAACGGCCGGCGTTACGGTGATCTGGCGGCGTTTCGCAATATCCTAAAGCTGACGCACGGGCTGGGCATCCTGCACTGGCAGGGCGGAATCGTGGTCGAGCCGGTCGACATACCGGTGCACAGTCGGCACCTCGAAACCTATCGCGCACACATCGAGTGTTCGGATCTCGTTTGGGCCGCGCGCGGCTTGGGCGGCGTGCAGGCGACCGACGCCATTGCCATGTCGGCCATCGAGCACGGCTGCAGTATTGAGGATCTCGCGGCGCGTCCGACGCTCATGACCGTCACGAACGTCAACTCGCCACGCCGCGTGGACGAGGAGATTCTCGACAACATCATGATCATGGCGCGTCACGGACAATGCGTGGTCATCACGCCGTTCACGCTGATGGGTGCGATGGCGCCGGTCACCCTTGCCGGCGCCCTCGTGCAGCAGACCGCGGAGGCAATGTGCATTGTCACGCTGTGTCAGATGTTGCGGCCGGGAACGCCCTGCGTCATGGGCGGTTTTACCTCAAATGTCGACATGCGCACCGGTTCGCCCGCCTTCGGCACGCCGGAGTACGTGAACGCGGTACTGGCAAGCGCACAAATCGGTCGGCGCCTGAAGATTCCGGTACGCACGAGCGCGGTGAATGCCTCGCCCGTGGTGGACGCGCAGTCCACCTACGAGACAGGGTTCTCGCTGCAGGCCGCAATCCTCTCTCACAGCCACCTCATCAATCACGCGGCAGGCTGGCTCGAGGGTGGGTTGTCGGCGTCGCTGGAAAAAATCGTCGTTGATGCAGAGATGCTGCGCAACTGGGCTGAGATGCTGAAGCCCGTCACTTTCAGCGACGAGGATTTGGCCGTCGACGCCATCAAAGGCGTGGCAGCGGGAGGGCATTTTTTCGGCGCGGCCCATACGCTGGCGCGCTACGAGCATGCTTTTTATCGGCCACTGCTCTCCGACTGGTCGAACTTCGAGAATTGGACCGATGCTGGTGCGAAGAACGCGACGGAACGGGCGACCGGCATCTGGAAAAAGACCTTAGCCGCCTACGTGCCTCCGCCGCTTGATGCAGCAGTGCAGGAGGCTATCGGCGCCTATGTCGCAGCAAGGACGCGCGAACTCGGGCTTGCGAGCGGATGAGCCGCGCCTGCAAGCTGCGCTCGGCGCATTCCCTGCAGCGGCAAGCGCGCGCCTTACGTGCCGGCTAACATCATGAACGCCCGCATGTATGCGGTGACCCCTGAGGTCGAGGCCGGGTGGCGGGCGCTGCTCGATCACGTTACTCGCGAGGCGGGCGTACCGCTGAGCTACATGCGCTATCCGGCGCCGCAGCCGCTTGAGGACTTATGGTCGCGCCGTGATCTGGGCTGCGCACTCATGTGCGGTTTCCCCATTGCCCTCAGGCTTGCGCAGGTGATTCCGATCGCGGCGCCCATTCCACGAGCCGAGTGGGCAGCGGGCGAGCCCGTGTACCGCTCGGACTTGATCGTGCGCGAGGACTCCCCGTACCGTACGCTCGATGATTCGTTCGGTGCGCACGCCGGTTGGACCGTTGCGCACTCACATTCAGGATTCAATGCGTTCCGTCACCATCTTCTGGCCTACCGCACACCCGAGCGCGCAACTCTCTACAGTAAGATGACGGGCAATCTTGTCACCGCACGCAGCATCCTCGATGGCGTGCGCGAGGGCCGCATCGATATCGGACCGCTCGATTCGTACTGGCACCTGCTCATCGCAAGGCACGCCTCGCAACTGACGCAAGGCGTGCGCGTGCTGACATCGACCGCTGTTGCGCCGATGCCGGCGTTCGTTGCCGCCGCCGGCACATCCGCGGATCACGTTGCACGGCTGAAGGCGGCGTTCACCCGCGCAGCATCGCGACCGTGGTTCGGCCCGTGGAGCGATTTTCTTCTGCTCGACGGCTTTGCGGAAGTGGATGAGGCGCAATTCGCGCCGCTACTGGAATGGGATCGCAGCGCCAAGGCGGCCGGATATCCTCTGCCCGCATGAGCTGTTCTATCAGTACGCGCCCCCGCAGACGGCTTGCAAGGCCGCGCGTATCTGAGGTTCCTCGAGTCAAATGAAATCATCTGCGAGAGCGGTCGTGATCGGCGGCGGCGTGGTGGGCGCGAGCACGCTCTATCACCTCGCGAAGATCGGCTGGACCGACGTAATGCTGATCGAGAAGAGCGAGCTCACTTCAGGTTCGACGTGGCATGCCGCCGGCGGCATGCATACGTTCAACGGCGAGGCCAACATCTCGCGCCTGCAGAAATACACGATCGACCTGTATCGTGAGATTGAGGCACTGTCCGGCCAATCGTGCGGCCTGCATGCGAACGGTGGTCTCATGCTGGCGGCAAGTCAGGGCGAGCTCGACAGCTTGAAGCTCATCTGCTCGCGTGCGCGCTATCTTGGCATGGAGACGCGGATGATCTCGCTCGACGAGGCGAAGGTCTTCAATCCGCTCATTGACACGCGTCACTTCACCGGCGCGCTGTGGCGCGCTGATGGCGGTCATTGCGACCCGTCCGGAACGACGCACGCGTACGTCAAGGCGGCGCGCATGCTCGGTGCAGCCGTTGCGCGTTTCACGCGCGTGCTGTCACTTGCGCAGCGCAACGATGGCTCATGGGATGTGGTCACCGACAAAGGCACGGTGCATGCTGAGCACGTCGTCAATTGTGCCGGCCTGTGGGCACGTGAGATCGGGCATCTGGTGGGGATCGAGCTGCCGGTGCTTGCCATGGAACATCACTATCTCATTACCGAGGACATCCCCGAACTTGCCGGCCGCGAGCACGAGATCGTCAACACGACCGACTACTCGGGCGAGATCTATATGCGCCAGGAGCGCGGCGGTGCGCTGATCGGTACCTACGAGCCGCACGGGATCGTCTGGTCGCCGCTGAAAACAGCGAATGACTTTTCCATGCAACTTTTGCCAGACGACTTCGAACGGCTCGCGCCATACTTCGAGGTGGGCTTCGAGCATTTTCCGGCGCTCGGGCGCGTTGGCATCCGTAAAATCATCAACGGACCGTTCACCTTCGCGCCTGACGGCAATCCGCTCGTCGGCCCGGTCCGCGGCCTCAAGAATTTCTGGGTAGCCTGCGCAGTCATGGCGGGATTCAGCCAAGGCGGCGGTATCGGCCTGGTGCTGTCGCGGTGGATGGCACACAACGATCCGGGTCAGGACATCATTTCGATGGATGTGGCGCGTTTCGGCGCCTTTGCAACGCCGCAGTACACGTCCATCAAAGTGCCCGAGAACTATGCGCGCCGCTTTCGGCTTGCTTATCCCAATGAGGAATTGACTGCAGCCCGACCGGTCCGCCGCTCGCCGATATACGCAAAACTCAAGGCAACCGGCGCTGTGATGGGCGCGAACTTCGGACTCGAGCACGCCCTGTGGTTCGCGCCCGCGGGCGTTCCTGCAACCGAAACACCGACCTACCGCCGCTCCGAAGCCTTCCCCATCGTGCGCGCCGAATGTCAGGCCGTGCGCCGCA
>DATCBZ010000348.1:0-7301 GCA_036511555.1 Steroidobacteraceae bacterium | reverse complement strand
GATGAAATCGATGACGATCAGACCGCCGATGTCGCGTATGCGCAGCTGGCGCGCGATCTCATCCGCAGCTTCAAGGTTGGTGTTGGTGGCAGTGGTTTCGATATCGCCGCCGCGGGTGGCGCGCGCCGAGTTGATATCGATCGAAACCAACGCCTCGGTATAGTCGATAACGATGCTGCCGCCGGAGGGCAGACTTACTTTGTGGCCGTAGGCGGATTCGATCTGGCTTTCGATCTGGAAGCGCGTGAACAGCGGAATGTCATCACTGTAGAGTTTCAATCGACGCTGTATGTCCGCAGGCATGAAGCGTTGCATGTACTCCTGCGCTTTCTGAAAGGCAGGCGCATCATCGACCAGCACTTCGCCGATGTCGTCGGAGAGGTAGTCGCGCATGGCGCGCGTGACGGCGTCGCTTTCGCGATAGACGAGAAATGGCGCGGTGCGCTCGTTCGCTGCCGCGGCAATCTGATCCCACTGCGTGCGCAGGTTATCAAGGTCCCACTGCAGCTCCTCGACGGTGCGCCCGACGCCGGCGGTGCGCACGATGGCACCCATGCCTTCGGGAATGTTGAGCTGCCCCATGACCTCGCGCATCTGATCGCGGTCCTCGCCCTCGATGCGGCGCGAGACGCCGCCGGCGCGCGGGTTGTTGGGCATTAAAACGAGAAACCGTCCCGCAAGGCTTATGAAGGTTGTGAGTGCCGCACCCTTCGTGCCGCGCTCCTCTTTTTCAACCTGCACCAGGATTTCCTGGCCCTCGCTCAGGAGCTCACGGATATTGAGTCGCCCGCCCTGGGGCTGTTGGCGGAAGAACTCCTTGGAGACTTCCTTCAGTGGCAAAAAGCCGTGGCGCTGTGAGCCGTATTCGACGAAGCAGGCTTCGAGGGAGGGTTCGACGCGGGAAATTCGGCCTTTGTAGACGTTAGCTTTTTTCTGTTCGCGCGATCGCAGCTCGATACTCAGATCATAAAGCTTCTGTCCATCAACTAAAGCAACTCGCAACTCTTCTTCTTGAGTCGCATTGACGAGCATTCTTTTCATGGGGCCCCACTATGCAGTGACGGGCCGACCAGAAGGCGGCGGGAGGCCACGGGCGCAACGCAGCGCTACCCTCGTGGAAGCGAAGATTCCAGATCGACAATGATGGCGCTCGAATGTGATTAGTCACTTGAGTGCCCGCCGTTCTTAATGGCGGTGCTTCGGAAACCTTCGGGGAACTCTACCGACGGCGCGCCAGGGAAAGTCTCCTTAGTTTGAGACTCCGCACAGGCGCAGCGATCTTATCGGCCCAAACGCGATGGCCTCGACATCGAGGACCAACTAACATGCGGCGGCAGCGCCGCCATACCGTTGGCCGTCCGATTGCGGACGACTGCGACAGTATAAGCTCAAGAGCGCTGCAAAAACAATATGTTACGGCGAGGTAAAGTTGGTGCAGCCCCCGAGTGAGGCGAGTCGGCCGGCGGTGCGCCACGTCGAGATCGATGCCGAGCAGGCCGGCAGGCGCCTGGATCAGTTCCTTTTGAAGCTGTTTGGCAGCGTGCCGCGCAGCCGCATCTACCGCTTGGTGCGCAAGGGCGAGGTGCGTGTCAACGGTCACCGCGCCGATCCGGCGCAGCGGCTGCAGCTGAACGATAAGGTCCGCGTACCGCCCGTGCGGATCGAACCCGAAGGCGCACCGCCGCGGGTACCGCGAGCCCTTCTGGAGCGTGTGAAGAGCGCAATTATCATCGAGAACGACAAGCTCCTGGTGATCGACAAGCCCTCGGGGATCGCGGTCCACGGCGGCAGCGGCTTAAGTTTCGGCATCATCGAAGTGCTGCGAGCATTACGACCGCACGACTCGCTTGAACTGGTGCATCGCCTCGACCGCGATACGAGCGGTTGTTTGTTGGTGGCACGCAAAGCAAGTGCACTGCGCGTCATGCACGCGTTGTTGCGCGAGGGTGAGTTCGAGAAGCGTTACCTCACTCTCGTGAAGGGCCATTGGCAGCACGGACATAAGCGCATCGACGTTGCGCTACGCACCGATACGCGTGTCGGCGGCGAGCGCACGGTCAAGGCGCACGTGTCGGGTAAGCAGGCAGTGTCGGATTTTCGGCCGCTGCAGTTCTTCGCCAAGCGCGCCACCCTCATGGAAGTGGGACTCCTGACGGGCCGCACGCATCAAATTCGCGTGCACGCGGCGCACGCCGGACACGTCGTCGCGGGGGATTCAAAATACGGCGATGCCGACTTCAACCAGGAACTCGCAGCGTTGGGCCTTGAGCGCATGTTCCTGCACGCGCACAGCGTCAGTTTTGAATGGCCCGAGGGCGGCACATTCAGCGCGAGTGCGCCGCTGCCGCCTGATCTGGCTTCAGTAGTTGACGCCTTGAATGCCGCAGTGCCGCGGCGGCGGCCTTACGGCAAAGAATAGCCGCAGTTTCGCAGCGCGCTTGCGAGCCAAATAAGCGGCAGACCGACAAGTGCAGTGGGATCGCTCGAATCGATACGTGTGAAGAGCGAAATGCCAAGTGCTTCGGCTTTGAAGCTGCCCGCACAGTCGAACGGCTGTTCGCGCTCGACGTAGCGCTCGATTTCCTCTGCGGACAGGCTGCGAAAGACAACGCTCGTGGTGTCGAGGTAACTGACACTGATGCGCGCGCGCTCGCCGACCAGCGCGCAGGCTGTGTGAAAGTGGGCTGTGCTGCCGGAGAGCGCCGCCAATTGCTCGCGGCAGTGCAAGGCGTCGCCCGGCTTATGCAGGACACGTGTGCCCAAGGCTGCGACCTGATCGCTGCCGATTACGAGTGCGTGCGGATGGCGCTGCGCGACCGCGTCGGCCTTGGCTTGGGCGAGGCGTACGGCGCGCAATTGCGGCGGCTCGCCCGGGATCGCATGCTCGAGCACCTGTGGTGCGGTCACCTCAAACGGAAGGCCCAGGCGTTCAAGCAGCGCGCGCCGATACGGGGAGGTTGAGGCCAGCAATAGGGTTCGCATGCGGCGAATGGAAATCAAGCACCAGAAACAAAGGCTTAGATGCGGGGCGGTTTTGACTTGAGCGGGGTCGATACCTATTATACGCGGCCCATGTCGGAGGCCTCCTCGAAGACGGTAAACGTAGAGCCTCTGGCCGACGAGCAGGCCGATGTGCGGGTGTCGATTCCGCTTGCCGACTTTCCGCGGCTGCGGCCGCGCCTGGGGGCGACGGACGGTGTGATCGACGGGCGCGTACGGTTTCGGCGCGACAGAGGCTTTGCAGTCGCGGCGGTTGAAGTTTCAGGATCCGTGCCGCTCGTGTGCCAGCGCTGCCTCGGGCTCATGTCATGGCCGATCGATGGCAGCGCCCAGGTCGCTCTCATTGCCGCCGAGTCGCAGGCAGATGCGGTGCCGGAGCACCTGGAACCCATGTGGGCGCCGGGTGGGCGGATCAGCTTGCGCGATCTGCTGGAGGAGGAACTGCTCCTCGGCCTGCCGATCGTATCGCTGCATGCCGATACGAGCGACTGCTTGCCGACGGCGGTGCCGGTTGCGAGCGAGGAGCCGAGCGTGGATCGTCGTAGCGTACAAAGACCGTTTGAACGGCTGGGCGAGCTGTTGAAACGCGACACTTAAGTCGAGCATCGCTCCCGAGGAGATAAATCGTGGCCGTTCAAAAAAGTCGTAAGACCCCTTCCAAGCGGGGCATGCATCGGTCGCACGATGCGCTCTCAAAACCAACCCTGTCTGTCGATCAGCAGACCGGCGAGACGCACTTGCGTCATTGCATCACGCCGGACGGTTTCTATCGCGGCAAGCGCATCATCGATACGCGCACACCTGACGAAGAGGCAAAGTAGCACTCGCTGCGCGTGCGGCAGAGCGCGCAAGAGAATGTCATCGATGCCAGCCGCATGGCCCACAAGGCGAAGTCAGACGCTGGCAGGTGTGATCCCGGTTTACTGCCTGTCGCTGGGTAAGCGCGCTTCATAGGTGAGGGATCGATGTATTCGCGTATCGCCGGAACCGGCTCGTACTTGCCCGCAAAAATTCTGACGAACTTCGATCTGGAAGGGATGGTTGATACCACCGACGAGTGGATTCGCGACCGCACCGGCATCGAGCGCCGTCACATTGCAGCCGACGGGCAGACAACGGTTGACCTGGGCGAGCAGGCCGCTCGGCGCGCCATCGCCGCTGCGGGCCTTGAGCCGAAGGACGTTGATTTCATCGCCTTCGGGACCACGACGCCGGATCTGGTCTTTCCCAATTGCGGCGTGCTGCTGCAGGAGCGCCTCGGGTGTCGCGGCGGCCCGGCTTTTAGCGTCGAGACGGCCTGCGCAGGGTTCGTCTACGCGCTCTCGATTGCGGATAAATTTGTCAAAGCGGGGGAGGCGCGCTGCGCCCTCGTCGTGGGTGCGGAAACCCTGTCGCGTATTACCGATTGGACCGATCGCTCAACGGCGGTGATCTTCGCCGATGGCGCCGGCGCTGTGGTGCTGCAGCCGGACACCAAGCCTGGGATCTTATCCACGCATCTGCACGCCGATGGCAGTTACAAGGACATGCTGTACTGCGCAACCGGCGTATCGAAGGGATTCCCCGACAAAAAGCCGCACATGACGATCTCCATGGTCGGCAGCGAAGTCTTCAAGGTCGCGGTGATCAACCTCGGTAAAGCCGTCGAGGAGGCCCTTGCGGCGCAAGGGCTCGATCATTCGGCGCTTGACTGGCTGGTGCCGCACCAAGCCAACATCCGCATCATTCACGCAACGGCTCGGCGTTTGAAGATGCCGTTAGAGCGCATCGTGGTCACGGTACAGGATCACGGCAACACGTCGGCGGCTTCGGTGCCGCTTGCGTTGGATACCGCCATACGCGACGGACGCATACAGCGCGGGCAGCTCCTGCTGCTTGAGGCATTCGGCGGCGGCTTTACGTGGGGCTCGGCCCTCGTCAGGTACTAAGCCGCCGGAGCATCCAGGCTCTCTCGGCAAGGAAAATAAAGGACGCCGCGCACTCGCGCGGCGTCCTCAATCAAGCTTCGCTCTTTACTTCGAGACCGATCGACGGAACATCCGGTCGATCTTCTCGTTGGTGGCGTCGCAGCACGACTGGCTCGCCTGCGAGGCGGCCAAGGCCTGGTTGGCCGTGCTCTGCGCACCACTGGCCGCTTGGCTAGCGGACTGTGCGGCGCTGTTGGCCTGGTCAGCAGATTGCTTCGCGGACTGCACGTCAGACTGCAGCTTGCCGACCTGCGACTTGAGGTCCGCGACTTCCGCCTGGAGGGGCTTCAGGTCCGTACAGCCTACGAGTCCCACCACGACTGCCACGGCAGCCAACTTCAAAACGATCGCGCTCTTCATACACGTCCCCTTATGGGTAATTGATTGGGAAGTCCCTAAGACAGGAAAATAAATGCGAAATGGGCGCGCGGGTTCCCCCGCCACCCATTCGCAGCGGCGCAACTGAACCAAATTTGCCAGCGGAATGCAACTGCAATGATTGTCGTGTCGGCGCACCGCGACAGCGCGCGACATCTTCAGTGCGCTAGCGCACATGGAAGGCGCGAATATTTTGCTTTGATGCCACGACGCAACGTGAACATTTTCTACCTGGGCTTGCCCTCATCCGGAATCTGGATATAATTACAGTAGCTGTATACGCGAACAGGTTGGCTTATGTCCGATTTAACACCGCGCCAGACCCAGATTTTGCGGCTCGTACAAAGAGTCATCGCCGAGAACGGCATGCCTCCCACGCGTGCGGAGATCGCGCGTGAGCTCGGCTTTCGCTCGGCCAATGCCGCCGAAGAGCATCTGCGAGCCCTCGCCCGTAAGGGCGTCATTTCGCTCGTTCCGGGCACCTCGCGAGGCATTCAACTTAAAGACACGATGCGCGAGCAGCTAGGCCTGCCGCTCGTCGGTCGGGTAGCCGCCGGCAGACCGATGCTCGCCGAAGAGCACATCGAGGCTCGCTTTCAGATCGACCCCGCGCTCTTTCAACCCAAACCGCACTACCTTTTGAAAGTGGTCGGCATGAGCATGAAGGACGCGGGCATCCTTGACGGGGATCTCGTGGCGGTGCATCGGACGGCTGAGGTGCGCAGTCGTCAGATCGTGGTGGCGCGGCTTGATAATGAAGTGACGGTGAAGCGCTACCGCCAGGAAGGATCGGTTGTGTGGCTGATGCCGGAAAATACCGACTTTGAGCCGATCCGAGTCGATCTCAAAGAGGAGCCGTTACTGATCGAAGGGATTGTGGTCGGCGTCGTACGGCGCAGCTGATCAGAAGTCCGCGAGGCGCGACCTTTTTTTCTTCCGCAGGGAACCGTTATCGCCGATATCCAGATCCTCAAGGTCGCCCGTCAACTCGGCGGTTTGCTTCTGTTCGCGCAGTCGCTCCAAGCGCCGCCATGCCGGATCGCCGAGCTTCAGGCCGCGTTTTTTCGCCATGTCCAAGTCCTTCGCGACTTGGTCAAGGTCCACATCCTCGCTGCCGGGTACAGGTTCAGCCGGCTCCTCGTCCTCGAATTCGTCGGTCTCGGGTTTCTCGCTCATAACGGCGAACTGTTCAAATTGCCTGGCCTGTGATGGCGCGAACTTAATTCGATTCGAGATCGTGCGCAACGGGGTCGTTAATGAATCAGCTGGTTCATCTCGAAAATCGGTAACAGCATCGCAAAAACGATGCCCATCACGAAAAGGCCCATGAGCACGATGAGGAGCGGGCCCAGTAAACCGACCAGCGCGGTCAGAAGGCCATCGAGCTCCCGATCCTGGCTCTGCGCCGCGCGGTCGAGCATATCTTCGAGCTTGCCGCTCGACTCGCCGCTTGAGATGAGGTGGATCGTCATGGGCGGAAAGAGCCGGCTGATCGCCAGTGAGCGTCCAATCGGGGCACCTTCGCGCACCCGCTGCGCCGCCTCCACCACGGCATCGCGCATCGGCATGTTGGTGACGACTTCGCCCGCGATCCGCAGCGCATCGAGCACCGGCACGGAACTCGCCGACAGGATGCTCAAAGTGCGGGTGAAGCGGGCGGTGTTGAAGCCGCGCACGAGCTTGCCCACCAGCGGCGTGCGCAGCTGCATCAGATGAAAGCGGCGCCGGTTGGTCGGATCCTTCAAGGCGCGCATGAACACGATGACAATAATGACCACCGCAAGGATTACCCAGATGCCGTATTCGCGGAAGAAGGCGCTGACCGAAATCAACGCCCGCGTCATGATCGGCAGCTTCGCGCGGCTCGCGTCAAACACTGCAACGACTTTTGGGACGACGAACACGAGCAGGCCCGAGACGATGGCAAAGCACATGACCGACAGCACGATCGGGGAC
>DATCBZ010000347.1:0-5109 GCA_036511555.1 Steroidobacteraceae bacterium | reverse complement strand
AAGAGCTGCTCGCTCCGTACGGCAGAACTTGCGAACCGCCATCTGAGGTGGCTTGCCGGGGCCACCTCACATTTGCGGCAAGAGCTGTTTCACATGGGTGCCGGCCGGCAATGAGGCGCCATACTCGGATATAGCGGCGGCGGGTAGTGGTTACCGGCCCGCCCGGGCTAGAATTTCTGTGTGCGGCAAACCTTGAGCGATGGCGCTTCAAGCCGCGCGTGTCTTTGCAAAAAGATTGTGCAGGAGTTTTTCCGATTTGAAGATTCCCGAGATCCTCCAGGTTGAGACTCCCCAGGTTCCCGGAAGCCTTGCAAGTGTCTTAAATGTAATCGCCGAAGCCGGCCTCGTCCTCGAGCACGTGACGACCGTGCGCCGCGAGCAAGGCCGCACCCTGTGGGAAATAACCTTCGAGATTGAGGAGGGCGCCCAGGCGGATCTTGTGCAGCGGCTCAGTTCGCTGCCGTCGGCACGATTTGTCGGTTGGTCTGACCGCGTCTTTGAACGCCATCGCGGTGGCAAAATCGAGATGCATTCGCGCATCGCGGTCACTACCCAGCAGATCCTGCGCGACATTTACACTCCGGGTGTTGCTCGCGTGTGTCTGGCGATTCAAAAGGAGCCTGCCAAGGTCTTCGAGTACACCTACCTTGCTCGATCCGTCGCCGTGATCACCGATGGCTCCGCAATCCTCGGGCTCGGCAACATCGGGGCGCGCGCCGGCCTTCCTGTCATTGAAGGCAAGTCGGCACTGCTAGCGGCGCTGGTAGGGTTGAGCGGAATTCCAATTCTGATCGAGAGTACGTCGATCGAGCACTTCGTTGACGTTGTGCGTTCAATTGCGCCGTCCTTTGGTGCAATTCTGCTCGAGGACATCTCAGCGCCGCGCTGCTTCGAGATCGAACACAAGTTACGCGCGCGCCTGGCCATGCCCGTCTTGCATGACGATCAGCATGCGACCGCGGTCGTGGCACTAGCAGCGCTTCTCAATGCGACTCGCATGAGCGGCGAATCACTCGATCGTTTGGTCGTCGGGATCGTTGGGCTCGGAGCCGCCGGGCTCGGAATTGCACAGTTATTGCGTGCGTTCGGCGTGCACAAGCTCATTGGCACGGACCTGCGTTCGGAGGCGACCGGGCGCCTCGCGCAGATTGGTGGCCAAGGGGTGATGCTGGAAGAAGTAATGCGGCGCGCCCAAGTTGTAATCGCAACGACCGGCGCAAAGGGTCTCATTCCGGCAACCCTGATCCGGCGCGGGCAGATCGTATTTGCGCTCTCTAATCCAGACCCGGAGATCGAATCCACGCAGGCTCTGGATGCGGGCGCTGCCGTAGCAGCCGACGGCAAAAGCATTAACAACATTCTGGCCTTCCCGGGGCTTTTTTCCGGTGCACTGCGTGCGCGCGCGCCGCGCTTCAGCGATGCGATGTTGCTAGCGGCCGCACGCGCAATCGCCGCCGCCGCGCCGCCCGGACAACTCGTGCCTGATGCACTCAATAATACCGTGCATGAAGAGGTCGCGTCCGCGGTTGCGGCAGCCGCTGTTGCTGGCGGATAGTTGCGCCTTGCGGTGGAGATCGAAACAGTGAATAGCAATTCGCATCCCATAAGTCTTGCCCTGCCAGTGCAGCCGACCGACCACATCCAAGGTCCCGAGCACGCGCGCGTTACCGTACTGGAGTACGGCGACTTTGAGTGTCCAAGCTGCAAGGTCGCGGCGCCGACAATCAAGATGTTGCTCGATCAGTTTCCCAATCAGATTCGCGTCGCCTTCCGACACTTCCCGCAGGAGGATGCGCATCCGCATGCGTTGCTCGCCGCAGAAGTTTCAGAAGCTGCGGCCGCGCAAGGCAACTTCTGGCCGATGCACGATCTGCTGTTCCGCAATCAAGCCCATCTCAAGGAGAAGGACCTGCGCCGTTACGCGCAGACGCTCGGTCTTGATTTAGTGCGTTACACGGCCGAGATGGACGACCATATCTATCTGCAGAAGGTGCGCGAAGACATGGATAGCGGCCGCCGTAGTCATATCCGCGCAACGCCTGCTTTTTTTGTCAACGGCGTTGTACAGGACATCTCATTTGGCATGCTCGCGCTGCACAAGGCGGTCGAGGCGGCCGTGGCGCGCGCTCACCAGACGTGAATCCGATCCTGCGGCGCCAAGTACAGTTTCTGCCCCGGCTTAACATCAAAGGCTGCATACCAGCCATCTAGGTTACGGACCGTATCAGCCCGGTATTCATCCGGCGCGTGACCGTCGGTTACGATCCGCTGCCGTAAGGCGGGCTCACGGATTTTTTGCCGCCAGCTTTGCGCGAAGCTTAAGAAGAATTGCTGGGCGGCCGTGAAGCCCTGCGCCGCAGGCGCGGGTTTGCCGTGCAACGACAGCTGAAATGCATCATAGGCCACTGCGAGCCCGGCCACGTCGGCAATGTTCTCACTCAACGTTTGCTTGCCATTGACCGCAAGATCGGGCAACGGCCGATAGGCGTTGTACTGTTCTACGAGCCGAGCCGAGGATGCTTTGAAGTGAGCGAAGTCCTCTTTGGTCCACCAGTTGTTGAGCCGGCCGCTGGCGTCAAACAACGCGCCTTCGTCGTCGAAACTGTGACTGATTTCATGTCCAATGACTGCGCCGGTCGCACCGTAATCCATGACGACGGGTTGTTCGGGATCAAAATCGGGCGGCTGCAGGATCGCGGCCGGAAAATTGAGCGCATTCATCACGGGCAGATTTACCGCATTTACCGTCTGCGGGGTCATGACCCATTCGGCGCGATCGATCGGCGCGCCGAGCTTGGCAAGGTTGCGCTGGTATTCGTATCGTTCGGCACGTTCGGCGTTACCGAGCGCGTCGCCGCGGCTGACCTTGAGGCCCGAGTAGTCGCGCCATTTGTCGGGGTAGCCGACGCCCACCTTCAGTGTCGCAAGCTTCTCCTTGGCGCGCGCCTTGGTCTGGGGGGCCATCCAGTCGAGTTGGTCGATGCGCGCGCCAAAGGCGAGGATGAGATTTTTCACCATCGCTTCCACGCGTGCCTTCTCGGCGGGTGAGAAGTAGCGCTCCACGTAGAGTTTGCCAACGGCTTCGCCGAGGGCGTTGCTGGTTGCCTCCACGCCGCGCTTCCAGCGCTCACGCAAGACTGGCGTTCCTGCAAGTTCCTTGCCGTGGAAATTGAAGTACTCATCGACAAAGGCATGCGGTAAATAGTTGGCGGCATGCTCGACGGCGTGGAAAGTAAGATATTCCTTCCACGTGGCAAGCGGTTGACTTGCCGCGAGCGCTGAGATGCCGGTGATTGCGCTCGGTTGCCATATTGCGAAGTCGGTTTGACGATCAAGCCGCGCCCCCTTGAAATAGGCTTGCCAGTCAAGCCCGGGAGCGTGAGTCTGGAAGTCGCGCCGCGTCCAGTGGTTATTGGCTTTCAGGACGTCTTCGGAGTCGACGCGCGGCCAGTGCGCCGCGGCGATGCGATGCTCGAGTTCAAAAATTCGCTTCGACTTCGCATCGGCGTCGGCAATGTGCGCAAGCGTCAGAACACGCGCGATGTGCGCCTGATATTTATCGCGGATCGCGGCCATACGCGTTGCAGAGCCAAGATAGTATTCGCGGTCAGGCATCCCGAGGCCGCCCTGCAGCAGGAAGGCGGCATAGCGTTTAGGATCATTCAAATCCTGAGCGACCCAGAGACCGAAGATACGGTCCGTATAGAAGTTCGTAGAGTTGAGCGCGTCGACGTCTGCAAGCAGCTCAGAGCCGAGGACTTGCGCAAGGCCTTTGCGATCCGCGATCGCCGCGATGCGCGCGAGTTCGGGTCCGAGCGGGCGTAGTCCGAGCGTCTCGATTGCAGTTTCGTCCATAAAGGCCGCGTAGTAGTCGCCAACCTGTCGGGCTTCGGGGCTTACCGATGCGCGACGTGCGTCCACGTCCTGAATGAGTGCGGCGGTGCGTTTGTCGGTGATCTCAACGAGCATCGCACCCACGCCGTAGCTGCTGCGATCGGCCGGAATTGCCGTTTTTTTAAGCCACGTGCCGTTGGCGTACGCGAAGAAATCGTCGCCAGGCTTTACCGCATGATCGATGCCGGCGAGATCGAGTCCGTGGGTGAGCGGTGCAGAAGCTGCGCCGGCCGTGACGGCTGCGCCGATTATGACCACGGCGCCGCGCCAAATAATTGATCGGAGTGAGGTATTCATGCGTGACATATTAAGGTTTTCTAATGTTGCTGACAGTGATTTCTTTCCGGCGGTCCTATTGTGATAGCCTCGGGTGGTGAATCTGGCTGGACTGCGTTCCTGACATGAATCGGATTCGCTCTACTCTTGCTCTTGCGCTGCTGCTGGTCATAGCCCAGCAAGGGGCGATATTGCATGAGTTGAGCCATGTCTATCGCACCGGCACACCGCATTTTCAGAACCAACAGACGCTCGACGGCAAGCTGTGCGAGGTCTGTCTTTCATTCTCACAAGTCGCTAATCCTGCCAGTGGCACGCTCACCGTGCTGCCAGCAGTCGTGGCCGTCCGCCACGGTAGTCCCGCTCCGGCATTCTCAATCATTGCAGCGGACGCGCCGGCGTGGCGCAGCCGCGGACCTCCCGTTCTCCTCTGACTTCGTTCGGCTGTGCGTGGTGGTTTTGCGCGAGCAACCGTCCGTACGGATTTGATACTCAGGTCTTGAGGAGTCTCCCATGTTCCAATCCCGTTGGCGGCCTGCGGTGCTTACCGCAGTCGTTCTATTACCTGTCGCGGCGCGCGCCGCGGACGTTGTGGTCGCAGCCCAGGATGCCGATGCATCCCTGCCCGCCATTGTCGTCACCGCTCAGCGACTCAACGATGCGCGCAATAGCATCCAAACACAGACCGGTGCATCGACCTATAGCATTGATGCTGCCGCGATTGAAGCCGCTCCGGGTGGAGATAATACGCTTCTTAATCAGCTGATCATGCGGGCGCCGGACGTTGCGCAAGACTCCTTCGGCCAATTCCATATTCGCGGCGAGCACAACGGCTTGCAGTACCGCTTAAACGGGATCATTTTGCCCGAGGGCATCAGTGTGTTCGGCCAATCACTGGATCCGCGTCTCATCACATCGATGAGCCTCATCACTGGGGCG
>DATCBZ010000346.1:0-5069 GCA_036511555.1 Steroidobacteraceae bacterium | reverse complement strand
GAGCCGCAAGGCTTCTGGGACGGCAGGGCTTTCGATCGTATTTTGGTGGATGCGCCCTGTTCATCGACCGGGGTGATCCGGCGCCATCCGGATATCAAGCTGCTGCGCCGGCAAAAGGACGTCGCAAGAATGGCGCGGGTGCAGCTGCAGATCCTGCGCGCCTGCTTCTCGCTCCTCGCCCCGCAAGGCCGGCTCGTGTATTGCACCTGTTCGGTGCTGCCGGTTGAAAACGAAGATGTGGTCGCGCGCTTCCTCGCGGCCGAGCCGACGGCGCAGGCGAGCTGGATGCCGGCGCTCGCCGACCTGCCTCCGGGCGCCCAGCCGCGCGTTGCCGGCGTGCAACTTCTGCCGGGGGCAGAGGCGGGTACCGACGGGTTCTATTATGCTTGTCTCGAAAAGAACGCAGTCGGAACCTAGAGCGCGCGCCGCAGTCAATCGTTGCAACAATGCTACGACTCAGCCAGATCATTCCCCGCTGGGTGCTCCTGTCACTCATCTTTATCCCGTGCATCCCAGTAGCCAACGCGGACGCCCTTGACGGGGTTCTGCAGGTGCGTTCGGCCTATGTCAGCGTCGAGGGGGGCGTATTCCTCTTGCACGCGCGCATTGATTACCCGGTGAACCCTGTCATCCGCGACGCTTTGCATGATGGCGTCACGCTGACCGTCGATCTGGATACACGTATCGAGCGTGAGCGACGATTCTGGCTCAATGCCGATATTGTGGATCTGACGCTGCGGCGTGAGCTTGACTATCACGCCGTGAGCGATCGCTATCTGGTGCGCGACGTGCGCAGCGGCGAGCAGAAAAGTTTCGCCACTCTGGAAGAGGCGCTCACGGATCTGGGCACGGTGGAGAACTGGCCGGTTCTGGTGGAACCGCAGCTCGCCGAGGGCAGCTATCGGATCAGTGTGCGGGCGGGCGTGCGCCGCGGCCGCTTGCCAGCATCGCTGCGCGCGCTCATGTTTTGGACCGATGATTGGCATCGAGTCAGCGAGTGGTACACATGGCTCCTGCCGGTGTGACTGATGCAAATGCGGTGAAGCCGCGCTGGCGCGCGCTCGCACTCGTGGTGCTGTGGGCGGCAGTCGGAGTCGGCGCGTTGTTCCTGCTTGCCAAAAGCGTGCAGAACTCCGGTGAGTTCAGCCGCCTGCAGCCCTGGATCTTGCTGCTCAATCTGGTTGGCGTCATTGCGCTGCTTGCACTGCTGGCGCGCAAAATCACGCAGCTCGTGCGCGACTATCGCGCGCACGTGCCGGGCTCGCGCCTGACCGCCCGTACGGTTGCGATCTTCGGCGCCCTCGTGGTTGCGCCGCTTCTGATTGTGTATTTTTTCTCGCTGCAGTTCCTGAACCGCGGCATCGACAGCTGGTTTCACGTCGAAGTGAAGCAGGGCCTGAACGATGCGTTGGTGTTGTCGCGTTCGGCGCTTGATCTGCGGGTCCGGGAGTACTCGCGCCACACGGAGAATCTTGCGCATTCACTCGCCGATGCCTCCGCCGAGGACATCGCGCAGCGTGTCTATGAGGAGCGCCGCGCCACCGGCGCGCTCGAAATGGCAGTGTTCGGCGCGCATGAGCGAATCATCGCCGCGAGTCTGGAGAACCCGCTGGAATCGCTGCCGAGCCGGCCGCCATCGGATCTTCTGCGTCAGGTGGGCGAGCGGCGCGCGTATGTGAGTCTCGAGCCGCAGGCCGGTGGTGAGTACCTGATCCGCACCGCGGCACCCTTTGTCGAAAATCCAAGCCGGCGCGATGAGCGCTACCTCGTCGCAATCTATGAAGTGCCAACGCAGTTGGCGGCGCTTTCTGAGGCCGTGCAGCACGCCTATTCCCAGTACGGCGAACTTGCCGCGCTGCGCGAACCTTTGAAGAGCAGTTTCAGGCTGACGCTGACACTGGTGCTGTTGCTCGCGATGCTTGCCGCGATCTACGGCGCCATTTTCTCGGCGCAGCGTCTAGTGCGCCCCGTGCAGAATCTGATCGAAGGCACGCGCGCGGTCGGCAAGGGCGACTTCGGCACACGCCTGCCGCTGCCATCGCGCGATGAGATGGGTTTTTTGGTCCACTCTTTCAACGACATGACCAAGCGCCTGCGGCGCGCGCGCGAGGAGGCGACCCGGAGCCAAGGCGTCGTGGAAAGCGAACGCGAGCGGCTTGCAATCATTCTCGCGCGCCTCACGAGCGGCGTCGTGGTGGTGGATCGGGCGCTCACCGTCAGCATCGCAAACCAAGCCGCGGGCGCCATTCTCGGCATTGATCTGTCGGCGGCAACGGGCCGGGCGCTGACGGATCTGAGCAGCGGCAATGAGCCTCTCGGTCAGTTTGTGGCAGCGCTCGTGGCGCGCTTTGCGGCGGGCCGCGAGGAGTGGCGCGAGCAGCTCGATTTGGATAGCGCCTCGGGCCGCCGCATTCTCATGTGCGCCTGCACGCCGCAGCCCGGCGCCGGCGGCGAGGTAGGTTACGTCATCGTATTCGACGACATCACGACGCTCTTGCAGGCACAGCGCGACGCAGCCTGGGGCGAAGTGGCCCGGCGCCTGGCGCACGAGATCAAAAATCCGCTCACCCCCATTCAGCTCTCCGCCGAACTCATGCACCGGCGCTTTCACGCCAGCATGTCAGCGCCCGACGCCGAAGTTTTGGAGCGCGCCACGCGTACCATCGTGCAACAGGTGCAGACAATGCAGCAGATGGTGAATGCGTTCAGCGAGTATGCCCGCGCTCCGGAGATGCGCATCACGCGCTTTTCCCTGAATCAGCTGGTAGGCGAGGTCGCCGATCTGTACCGCGCGCACGACACCCGCATCGATATTCGCCTCGAGCTCGACGAGCGCATCGAAGGCGTCGAAGCCGATCGTGGCCGCGTGCGCCAGATCCTGAACAATCTTGTGATTAACGCGCTCGAGGCGCTTGATGGCGTCGCCTCTGCGCGGCTGGAGATTGCCACGCGCTTTGAGCAGGGCGGCGATGCCAAGTACGCGGCTGTCACGGTGTGTGACAATGGACCGGGATTTCAGCGCGAACTTTTGGGCCGGGTGTTCGACCCGTACGTCACCAGCAAGCCCAAGGGCACAGGACTTGGCCTTGCGATTGTCAAAAAGATCGTTGAGGAGCACGGCGGCCGCATCGATGCTGATAACCGGCCCGAGGGCGGCGCGCGCATCCGCGTTGTCCTGCCGATGACAGACAGCACACGGTCCGCCCCCGGCGCACGGGATCGACGCGGGGAATTGCGGAGGGAAATTGTATGAGCGCGGCACACATTCTGGTAGTCGACGATGAAGCGGATATCCGCAGTCTCCTGAAGGAAATTCTTTCAGAGGAGGGCTATGAAGTCGACGTCGCCGCGAACGCGGTGCAGGCGCGCGCGGCGCGTGCCCGCCAGAGTCCGGATCTGGTGCTGCTCGATATCTGGATGCCCGACGTCGACGGCATCACGCTACTGCGCGAGTGGTCGGCCGCCAACGCCGACGGCTGCCCGGTGGTGATGATGTCCGGCCATGGCACAGTGGAGACCGCGGTCGAGGCGACTCGCCTTGGCGCATTTGATTTTGTCGAGAAGCCGTTGTCGCTTGCGAAGCTTCTGCGCACGGTGGAACGCGCGCTCGATGCGGGCAAACGCCGCCGCCAGAGTGGCAAATTGCTGGCGCCGCTTCTGATGCCGGTTGGCAAGAGCCGGCTCATGCAGCAATTGCGCACGCAGCTTTTGCAGATCGCCGCCCATTCCTCCTCCGTGCTGCTGCTCGGCGAGCCCGGCACGGGGCGCGAGGCCTGCGCGCGCTATCTGCACGAGCAGGGCGCACACAGCACACGGCCGTTCGTGTCCATCATCGCCAGCAGCCTGCGCGAAGCGGACGCACAGTTGCAGCTCTTCGGCCGTGAAGAGGCGGGACGTGCAGCGCCGGCGGGGCTGCTTGAGGAGGTCGGCGGCGGCACGCTCTTTATTAATGAGATCGAAGATCTGCCGCCAAACGTACAGCGTCTCCTGATCGGTGTATTCGAATCGGGGCGCTTCACGCGCTTGGGCGGCTCGCAGCCGGTGCTATTCAACGCGCGCGTATTATCCTCGGCGCAGCCGGATATCGAGCAGCGCGGCGGTGCCGACGGATTTCGCCGCGATCTTCTGGCGCAGCTGAATGCGCTCGTCGTACGCGTGCCGCCGCTGCGGGAATATGCGGAGGATGTGCCGGAACTCCTGCGGCATTTTGTTGACCGAATGGTGGATACCGAAAATCTCACCTTTCGGCGCTTCTCGGTCGCAGCCCAAAACCGGCTGCGCAATTACCCCTGGCCCGACAACGTGCGCGAGCTTAAGAACCTCGTGCAGCGCCTCTTGATTCAGGGCGGCCCTGAGGAGATTCGGCTCGAAGAGATCGAGCATGAACTCGCGGTGCAATTGCCCTCCGCCGAACCGCTCGTCAAACAGGACCTCCTCGCGCTGCCACTGCGTGAAGCACGCGAGCAGTTCGAGCGTGCCTATCTGCAGCAGCAGCTGCTGCTGTGCAACGGCAAGGTGGGACAGCTCGCCAAACGCGTCGGCATGGAACGCACGCACCTATATCGCAAACTGCGTGCGCTCGGCGTCGACTTTCGCAACGTGAGCGAGGATTAGCGCGCGCTGCGCAAGGCCGCGGAATCTTGCGAGGCAATCAGTCGCCGATCCGAATCACGAGCGCATCAACATCGGCGGCCTGTAGCTGTTTGCGAATTCGATTGATCTCGTTCAGGTCGTTGAGCGGGCCCACCCGCACGCGATGCCAGACATCGTTGTCGACGGCGACGCGCTGCACCTTTGCATCGACTCCCTGTTTGGCAAGCTGCGCCTGCACGCGCTCCGCGTCCGAGAGGTTCTTGTACGAACCCGCCTGCAGCACGTACACGCCGGGCTTATCGAGGCGGCCGGCGGGCAGATCGTGCTTCACATCGCGCTCCTTTTCGGGCACGACTACCTCAAAGTGCGGCAGCATTTCATAGAAGTCGTAGCGCTCATCGCTGCCGCGCGCACCCAACGGCTCGGCATCGGCGGGCGCTGCGTGGTGCGGCTGCGGTCGCGGTTCATCGGCAGGC
>DATCBZ010000345.1:0-2606 GCA_036511555.1 Steroidobacteraceae bacterium | reverse complement strand
CCACTCAGGCGATCATCGCCCCGCAACAACTCGACGCGCGCCGCTGCATCGCCTATCTCACAATTGAGCACCCGGGCAGCATTCCGGAGGAGCTACGCCCCGCACTGGGCAACCGCATCTACGGCTGCGATGACTGCCAGCTTGTGTGTCCCTGGAACAAATTTGCCCAAGCGGCAAGCAATCCCGACTTCAAAGTGCGGCATAAGCTTGACGCTACGCGTCTCGTCGATCTTTTCGTCTGGAGTGCCGCGGAATTCGATGAGCGCATGCGTGGTTCGGCCATTTATCGCATCGGCTATGCGCGCTGGTTGCGCAATATCGCCGTGGCGCTCGGCAATGCGCCGCGCTCGCCGCAGGTCACGGCCGCACTTACCGCGCGCCGCGAGGACGCATCGGAACTCGTACGCGAGCATGTCGCCTGGGCGCTCGAACGGCACGCGATCGTCAATTGACCTTGACATTGTCGATGAGCCGTGCCCTGCCGAGGCGCGCTGCCGCTAACACGACGAGCTCAGAGGAGCCGGCTTCTGGCGCGCTCAAATCGCGCGCATCACGGATTGCAAAGTATTCGCGCTCAAACCCCGCGGCATCAAGCGCGGCGCTTCCAATGCGCTCGATTGCGGCAAAGTCCGCCTCCGCAGCGCTGAGGCGCCGCGCCGCGCTCTGCAGGCTCGCATAAAGCCGCGGCGCAAGCTTGCGCTCCCCGCTCGTCAAATATTGATTGCGCGAGCTCATGGCAAGCCCGTCGGCTTCGCGCACAGTGGGTGCCGCGATGATCTCAACCGGAAAGCACAGATCCGCGACCATGCGCCGGATGATGGTCAGCTGCTGATAGTCTTTTTCGCCAAACACGGCAATATCCGGCGCGACGATGTTGAAGAGCGTTGCGACCACGGTCGTGACACCCTCGAAGTGCCCGGGACGAAACTCGCCGCACAGGATGCGCGACAATTCGGGTACCTCGACGCGGGTCGCGCGCGCCGCACCGTGCGGATAGATCTCCTTGGCATCGGGCATGAACATGAGATCGCAGCCCGCTGCCGCCAGCATCTCGGCATCCTTCATGGCCGTGCGCGGATAGTGGGCAAAGTCCTCATTTGGCCCGAACTGCATCGGATTGACGAAGATGCTCGCCACAAACCGGCGCGCGCCGCGCCGTGCCGCCTCGATCAAACTGATGTGGCCCGAATGCAGGTTGCCCATGGTGGGTACGAAGGCAATGCGTTCGCCGTTGCTGCGCCACTGCGCAAGCTGCGCGCGCACCGCGGCAATGGTCGTGACGGTATCCAAGGCTTAACGTCGCGCGGTCAGAAGCAGTGATCCGCGCCCGGATACTCGCGGCGCTTCACCGCTTGCACGTAGTTCTTCAGCGCCTGCAGATTGCTTCCCGCGTCGCTCATGAAATTGCGCACGAAGCGCGGCTTTCTGCCGGTCGTGATATCGAGCACGTCATAGAGCACGAGAATCTGTCCGTCCGTCTCGGGGCCAGCGCCGATGCCGATAACCGGCACGTGCACGGCAGCGGTCAGTTGTCGACCCAACTCGGTCGGTATGCATTCGAGCAGCAGCATATCGGCGCCTGCCGCCTCGAGCTTCTTTGCATCCTGCAGCATGCGCTCGCCGGCGTCGTGGTCGCGGCCCTGCACGCGAAAGCCGCCTGATTTGTGCACCGACTGCGGCCGCAGGCCCAAATGCGCACAGACGGCAATATCGTGCGAGGCCAAGAATTCGACGGTCTCGATCTGTGCCGCGCCGCTTTCGAGCTTCACCATTTTGGCGCCGCCCTCCTGCATCAGGCGCACCGAATTTGTCAGCGCCTGCTCCTTGGACGGATAGCTCATGAAGGGCAGATCGGCCATCAAAAATGGCCTGTTCAGGCCGCGGGCCACGGCGCGGCAGTGATAGACAATGTGATCCATAGTGACGGGCACCGTCGTGTCGTAACCCTGAATCACCATCCCGAGCGAATCACCGACCAGGACTACATCAGCATCGGCCTCATCGACGAGCGCCGCAAAACTTGCGTCATAACAGGTCAGGCACGCAATCCTCGCGCCGTCTTCCTTCATGCGCGCAAGGGTGGTGAGCGTGACCGGGGGTCGCGTGGAATCGCGCAATTGCAGATGGGTATACATGCGTTAGATCGAGCGGTTGCGCAGTGGATTGTAGTAGAGCCGGCCGCGCTGCATGCGGCCGATCGCGGCCGCGAGCTCATCGTAATCGGCTTGGCTCGTAATCGGATCGATGGCGGCGGCATTCACGATGAGCAGCGGCGCCGCATCGTATTCGTGGAAGAAGCGCGCGTAGGCCTCGTTGAGACGCGTCAAGTAGGCGCGCTCGATGCGCTGCTCAAAATCGATGCCGCGCCGCGCGATACGCTCGAGCAGCACATCGACCGGTGCCTGCAAGTAGACGACCAGATCGGGCTTGGGAGGATGGATATCAAGTTTGGCATGCACCTGTTCGTAGAGCGCATATTCGGCTTCATCAAGCGTCACGCGCGCGAATAGCCGGTCCTTCTCAAAGAGATAGTCGGCAACCCGTACCGGCGCAAACAGGTCCTGCTGCACGAGCGATGCGAGTTGCTGCGCGCGCTGAAACAGAAA
>DATCBZ010000344.1:0-4396 GCA_036511555.1 Steroidobacteraceae bacterium | reverse complement strand
CTGCACGTTGATGCGGTCAAGTCCCTGGCGCTGCACGATCGGTTCGGAGACGCCAAGCTCATTGACTCGATTGCGCAAGGTCGTGAGGTTCTGCTGAATCGCATAGTCCTGCCGCTGGCGCATCTGCACCGGCGTCAGTGATGCCTGCACGGCAGGCCCCCCCGGCAGTGTCACGGTTTCAAGCTTCAAGTCGCTCAGCGGCTTTGCCAGCGCCGCCTTCACAGCCGCGGCATCGGCGTTCGCCGGCAGCGTCACCCGCAGGCCGTTCGGTCGCTCACTGTTCAAGCTTACGGGCACAATATCCGTAAAAGGCAGCTTCGCCTGAGCGAGCGTGCGGCGGACATCCTGTTCGTAGCCTTCAAGAAGCTGATTTATCGCGCCATTGATATCGACCTGATAAAGCAGATACAGACCGCCGCGCAGGTCAAGACCGAGCGGCATCGGTCGCAGTCCGAGACGCCGTAACCACTCGGGCGCTCGTGGGGCAAAGGACAGTGCCGTCAGGTACTGCGCGACGTAGTGATCATTGACCGCGTCCCGCGCCTTCAGCTGCTCGACGACATTCGGGAACCGCACCATGAGGCGCCCGGCGTCGATGTAGGTCTTCGTAAAGCCGATCTTCTGTTCGGTAAGAAACTTCTGCACCGTCTGCTCGGCCGCAGCGTCGATGGCTGCATGATCCTTGCGAGCGAGCTGCAGCGCAGCGTCCTCACCAAAGAAATTGGGCAACGCAAAGAACAGCGCGAGCACAAAGACCGTTACGACGAGAACGTATTTCCAGCGAGCGTACTCGAGCATGGTTAAGCGCTTTTAAGCGTGCCCTTAGGCATGAGCGAAATCACCTGGTAGCGCTGCACTTTCACGCGCACGCCATCGGCAATTTCGATCGTCACGAAGCTGTCGCCAACGTCGATCACGCGGCCGAGGAGTCCGCCGGCGGTCACCACCTCATCGCCCGCGGCAAGCTTGGCGATCATCGCCTGATGTTCCTTGGCTTTCTTTTGCTGCGGCCGGATCAGGAGAAAATAGAAAATGCCGATGAACACGACCATTACTAAAAGCGGCGTCAGTTGACTGTTACCGCCCACGCCGGGAATGCCGGTGACTTGGGCCCACGCATCGGGAATCAGGGAATTCATGACTGCACCTACCTTGAGGGGGCGGCATTATGCCACAGCATCCGCCGCCTCCCGGCGCTCGCCTAGGTAGCTCGCCGCGAAGGCCGCCAAGCGCCCCTGCCCGATCGCCTCTTGCAATGAGCGCATGAGGGACAGGTACACGTGCAGGTTATGAATCGTGTTGAGCCGCGCCCCGAGAATCTCCTTACAGCGATCGAGGTGGCGCAGATATGCACGGGTAAAGTTCTGGCAGGTATAGCAGCTGCACGCAGCGTCGATTGGCCCCAGGTCCATCTGGTGGCTCGCGTTCCTGATATTGATGGATCCGGTCGAGGTGAAGAGATGGCCGTTACGTGCATGCCGGGTTGGGATGACGCAGTCGAAAAGGTCAATGCCGCGCAACACCGCGGCCACGATGTCCTGCGGGCGCCCGACACCCATTAGATAGCGCGGGCGGTCGGCCGGCATGGCCGGAACGATTCCTTCGAGCACGCACAGGCGCTCCTCTTCGGGCTCGCCAACGGCAAGTCCGCCAACGGCGAGGCCGGCCCAGTCGTGCCGTAACAGTGCTTCGAGCGAGGCGAGCCGCAGCGCTGCATGCATGCCGCCCTGCACGATGCCAAATAGGCCCCCCGGAGGTTCGTTCTGGTAGTAATGCAGGTAGCTGCGGCTCGCCCAGCGCATGGAGCGTTCCATCGATGCGCCTGCCTCCTCTTCAGTCGCGGGGTAGGGCGTACAGTCATCAAGCGCCATCGCAACGTCGGAGCGCAGCGCCAACTGCACAGTCATCGAGTCCTCAGGCGTGAGCTGCACCTCGGATCCGTCCACGGGTGACCGGAACAGCACGCCTTGCTCGGTGATCTTGCGCAGGCTCGCAAGACTGAACACCTGAAATCCGCCCGAATCCGTAAGTATTGGCCGCTCCCAATGCATAAACCGATGCAGTCCGCCGTGAGCCTCAATCACCGCCATTCCCGGTCGCAGCATGAGGTGAAAGGTGTTT
Organism: Steroidobacteraceae bacterium; assembly: GCA_036511555.1. Lineage (GTDB taxonomy): Bacteria > Pseudomonadota > Gammaproteobacteria > Steroidobacterales > Steroidobacteraceae > PALSA-1196. Next base: position 2,275 of record DATCBZ010000344.1, on the reverse strand, counting down.
CCCAGCACGATCTGGGCGCCCAGGCCCGATAACTCCTCCGGCGTCATCGATTTGACCGTGCCGTAGGTGCCCACGGGCATGAAAGCTGGCGTATCGATGCCGCCGTGAGCGGTGAGGAGCCGCCCGAGCCGCGCGGCGCCGTCGGTCGCAAGGATTTTAAAGGTAGGCCTCACGAGGCTTGCGCTCCCTGCGGTGTCACGAACATCGCATCGCCGTAGCTGAAAAATCGATACTGCGCGTGGATCGCATGGGCATAGGCAGCGAGCGTGTGCTCACGGCCCGCAAACGCACACACGAGCATGAGCAAAGTTGACTCTGACACATGGAAGTTCGTGATTAGCGCATCCGTAACCTGGAATCTAAACCCAGGTTTTACGAAGAGACGTGTCTCTCCGTTAAAGGGCGCGATCGGAGCATCGCTACTTCCCACAGGTGTATTCAAGACGGCAGCCTCAAGCGCTCGAACGACGGTCGTGCCGACGGCGATCGCGCGATTGCCGCGCGCCCGTGCGCTGCGAACGGCTTCGCACGTCGCTGCGCTGACCTCGATGCGCTCCGCGTGCAGAATATGCTGATCGATTGCGGCAGCGCGCACTGGCTGAAAAGTGCCGGCGCCGACGTGCAAGGTGACAAAAGCATGGTCCACACCTCGCCTCTGTAGAGCCGCCATCAACGGATGATCGAAGTGCAAGCTCGCCGTCGGGGCCGCGACCGCCCCTCGCTCGCGAGCAAAAACACTCTGATAACGCTCGCGGTCATTTGGATCCGGGCTGCGCCGAATGTAAGGCGGTAACGGCACGCTGCCATGGGCCTCGAAGAGCTCAAAGGCCGGAGCCGTGAGCTGCACTCGCCACAGGTCCCCGCAACGTTCGAGGACACGCACAGGGCCAGCCACAGTCGAAATTTCCGCTCCCGTAAGCAGCGACTTACTGCTTTTGATTTGCACTAGAGCTTGATCGGCATCGAGCGGCCGCTCCAACAGAATCTCGACTCGGCCGCCTGAGGGTTTCGCGCCCGCGAGCCGCGCCGCGACCACACGCGTGTCGTTGAATACAAGCAGGTCCCCCGGAAGCAAAAGTTGCGGCAAATCGCGCATGGTCTGATCCATCACCAAGCCGGTGCGCCCGTCGAGCGCAAGTAGCCTGCTCGCCGAACGCTCTACAAGCGGCGCCTGAGCCACACGGTCGGGCGGAACGTCGTAAGCGAAGTCTTGGAGCTGCACGCGCGCATGTTGCGGTAGAATCCCCGCGAGCAAAAGCCCGAGTGGCGGAATTGGTAGACGCAGTGGACTCAGACTAAATAACTTGAGCCCTCATTAAGAAATTTTTGAGGTGAAGCCCGTCAAAGTCGGTGAAGGCCCTGAACGATAAGCGTTCGAGCTCACGCCGAGCCAAGCCCTCAAGCGAGGGAAGGTGTAGAGAGCAGACGGCGGGCACCTAATGCCGCAGGGCTATGGTGAAGGCGTGCTCCAGACCACGAACCTGAGTCATAGCGCTTGGGGCGGCGAAAGCCGAAGTGGCATGAAAATCCACCGCCTTTAAAAGCGTGTCGGTTCGAGTCCGACCTCGGGCACCAGCTACCCCCAGACCGGGGGTAGAAAAAAGCAAGAAACTCATAAAAACGTGAAATAACGCGCGTAATGTGGGACTGGCATCGAGGCGCATGTGGGGGTACGATCCGGGGGTAACGCGGTTCCGACCATAAAGGCGTACCCCCCATGCTCACCACGGCAAGAATTAAAGCTTATCCCTCCCCCGCCGCCGGCAAAATCAAAAAGCTCAGCGATGGCGACGGCCTGTGTTTGCTACTCACGTCAAACGGCCGCCGCGCCTGGCGCTTCAAATTCCGGTTCGCCGGCAAGGAAAATAGTCTCAGCTTTGGGCCATATCCTGACGTGCCTATAGAGGTTGCACGCGACCGCGCAGGCGAAGCGCGGAAGGCGTTACGGAACGGTGTGAATCCTGCCGCGGTGAAGCGTGAGGCGCGCGAAGCTGCTCTCACGGATGCAGCTATGACGTTCGGCCGCGTGGGCGCGGAGTATCTGAAGCTCGATAGCACCAAGGCACCAATGACGGCCAAGAAGCATGCGTGGCTATTCGAGCGCCTTTCGAAGTTCCACAACCGTCCGTTGTCGTCGATTCAAACATTGGAAATTGTGACTGCGTGCCGGGCGCTCGAAGCCGCGGGCAAACGTGAAACGGCGCATCGCCTCGCGGCGTTCACGGCTCGCGTCTATAGGTACGCCACACAAAGCGGATACACCGAACATAACCCC
>DATCBZ010000343.1:0-7431 GCA_036511555.1 Steroidobacteraceae bacterium | reverse complement strand
GGGCGGCGCGTGCTGATGCTGGTCGAGCAGGTCATGCGCAGCGGAGATGCACTGCCGCGCGTGCGTACCGATACGCCCTTTGGCGAGGGCTTGCTCGAGATGTCGAAGAAGGGCCTTGGCATGACCGTGATCGTCGACGCTGCGGATAAGGTTGTCGGCGTGTTCACCGATGGCGATCTGCGCCGTGCGCTCGACAACCAAATCGATATTCACAACACGCGCATGCACTCGGTGATGACGCGCAACCCCAAATCCATCAAGGCGCAAGCCCTTGCGACCGAGGCGGTGCACCTCATGCAGCTGCACCGCATCACGGCGCTGCCGGTGACGGATGAGAATGGCCGGCTGATCGGCGCATTCAACGTGCACGATCTGTTGCGCGCCGGCGTCGTCTAGCACGCCGAGGTTTTTGACAACCATGCGCAAGCCCCCTGTCGCCGCTGCCGCCGTCCGCCTGCTCGTGCTCGACGTCGATGGGGTGCTGACGGATGGACGCTTGTACTTCGGGCCGCGCGGCGAGGCCCTCAAAGTCTTCCATGTGCGCGATGGCTACGGCATGCGCTGCCTCATCGCCGCCGGCGTGGAGATTGCCGTGATCTCCGGGAGATGCTCGCCCGCGGTGGCGGCGCGTTGCCGCGAGCTTGGAATCACGCGCGTGTGGCAGGGCGCCGACGACAAGCTCGTCGCCTTTGAGCGTCTCTTGAAGGCTGCGCGGCTTTCAGCCCGGCAGTGCGCCTGCATCGGCGATGATCTGCCGGACGTGCCGCTCTTTGAGGTCGTGGGACTTGCCTTCGCAGTCGCCGATGCGCCCGCCGCGGTGCGCCAGGCGGCGCATCAGGTGACGCGGCTTGCGGGCGGCAGGGGCGCCGTGCGCGAGGTCTGCGATCGGCTGGTACTCGCCAGACGGCTGGGCCGGCGTGCCAAATGATCTTCAGGATCATCGCAACCTTCGTCCTCCTGGTGCTCGTTGCCGGCAGCCTCTTTCTCGGCCGTCAGCAGCGCGAGGCGGAAACTCCGGCACGCGCCGCACTGCCCAGCGAGGATTTGGGTTACGGCGCGCGCGATGCGCAGCTCATCGAGACCGGCGCCGACGGCCGCCCGAAATACACGGTGAATGCCAAGCTCATTGAAGAGCATCCCAAAGACGGCAGCGTTGAGCTGCAAACAGTGCACATGATTCTGAACGATACGGGCGGCAACGCCTGGACGGTCGATGCGCAGCACGGCGCCATCGTCGGCAACGGCGACGACATCGACCTCTCGGGCAACGTTCACGTCGCAGGCCTCCTGCCCGGCACTGACGCACCTGCGGACATCGCAAGCGAGCGACTCTCATTTGATACGCACACGCAGGTCGTGACGAGCGCTGCGCCCGTGACGCTCTCCTGGGCCGGCCGTCAAGTGCATGCGATCGGCATCGTCGCAAACTTGAAGGACAGTCAGGTGCAGCTAGAATCCGCCGTTCATGGAATTTTCCAGCCATAGTTTGCGCATGCTTGCGGCACTGGGCGTTGTGGCGCTTGCTATGCAGGCGCACGGCGCCGAGATCGGCACGCGCGATCAGAAGATCTCCCTCGATGCCGCCTCCTGGGACGTCGACTACAAGAAGAACACCGCCGTCTTCAAAGATATCGTCATCTCGCAGGGCGACATCAAGGTTGAAGCGCATCATGCCGAAGCGGAGGCGACCGGCCTTAATTTCAAAACCGGCCACTGGACCTTCAGCGGCGATGTGCGCGTGCACGTCGAGAAGCGCGGCAATCTGCATTCGGATCAGGCGGTGCTCGAATTCAAGGACAGCGAGATCGTGAAGGCGACGATCACTGGCAAGCCTGCGCAGTTCGAGCAGCAGAGGAGCGCCTCCGACCAGATGGCGCGCGGCCACGCCGGCCAGATCATCTATCAACCGGGCGACGGCGTGGTGCGGCTATCCGAGGATGCGTGGCTCTCGGACGGCCACAACGAGATTCAAGGCCCGCTCCTCGTCTACAACATCCGCCAGGAGCACGTGGAGGCGGTAGCTCAGCCGGGTAACGATGACCGGGTGCACATCACCATCGTGCCCGGTCAGGTTGAGCGGAGCCCGAAGAAATGACGGCACTGCGCGCGACCGGCCTTGCCAAGAGCTACCAGTCCCGCCAGGTCGTGCAGGATCTGTCGCTGGAAGTGAATAACGGCGAGGTGGTGGGTCTTCTCGGCCCAAACGGGGCGGGCAAGACGACCGCGTTCTATATGATCGTCGGTCTCGTGCCCTGCGATGCCGGCCGCATTCACTTGGGCGATCAGGACCTGACATTTCTCGCGGTGCACAAGCGCGCGCAGCTGGGCCTGGGCTACCTGCCCCAGGAAGCATCGATCTTCCGCAAGCTTTCGGTCGAGGACAATGTGTTCGCGATCCTCGAGTCGAGGAAGGACCTCGAGCAGGCGGCGCGCGAGCGGCGTCTGGAGGAGCTGCTCGAGGAGCTGCGCATCGGACATGTGAGGAAGACGCTCGGGATGTCGCTCTCAGGCGGGGAGCGCCGCCGGGTCGAGATCGCGCGTGCGCTTGCCGCCGAGCCGCGTTTCATGCTTCTCGATGAGCCCTTTGCCGGCGTCGACCCGCTCTCGGTGCTCGACATCCAGCGCATCATCCGCGAGCTTACGAGCCGCGATATCGGCGTGCTCATCACCGACCATAACGTGCGCGAAACTCTGGGCGTTTGCAGCCGGGCATATATTGTAAATCAAGGCACTGTGATCGCCGCCGGAACTGCGGAAGAAATCCTTGCCAACCCCCAAGTGCGTGAGGTGTACTTGGGCGAGTCGTTCCGCCTGTGACCTGAAGTTTAGCCATCAGGATTTATTGCCCTCGGCCCTCTCCATGCTGAAACCTTCTCTGCAGCTTAGGCTGGGTCAGCAATTGACAATGACTCCGCAGCTGCAGCAGGCCATCCGCCTTCTGCAACTGCCGGCGCTTGAGCTCCAGGCGCACATCCGCGAACTCCTGGAGAGCAATGTGATGCTCGAGGCGGATGAGGAGGGCGAGCCGAACGCCAACGTCGAGGCGAACCCGCCGCCCGCCGAGACTTCTCTGCCCGAGCGCCCGCCCGAGAATGCCGTTGAGGTCGTCGATGAGGGCTGGGGTGAGCGCAGTATCGGGCCTGCCGATACGCCCTGGAGCAGCGATGATGACGACCGGCAGCAGGAGTTTGCCGACTCCGCCGGCGAGTCGTTGCAAGAACACCTGCTATGGCAGCTCGAGCTTGCACGACTGGCGCCGCAGGAACTCGCCATCGCGCGCGCGATCGTCGATGCCATCAGCGACGACGGCTATCTCACCGAGTCGCTGGATGAGATCGCGCAGACGCTGAAGCCGGAAATCGAATGCGGCGCGGCCGATGTCGAAAACCTCCTCAGCCGCGTCCAGAGTCTCGACCCCACCGGGGTTGCGGCGCGCTCCCTGGGCGAATGCATCGAGCTGCAGCTCAAGCAGCTCGACGCCGACACCCCCGGCTTGAATACCGCCATAGAGATTGCGCGCCACCACCTCGCTCTCGTCGCCGGCCGGGAAGTCTCAACGTTGCGGCGCGAACTGCATGCCACGGACGAGGAGCTCTCCGAGGCGCTCTCGCTCGTGCGCGGCTGCCATCCGCGCCCGGGCACCATCGTCAGCGCAGGCTCGGCGGAATACGTCGTCCCCGACGTGTTTGTGCGTAGGAATGGCCAGGGCTGGACGGTTGAAATCAATGCCGCAACCTTGCCGCGGGTGCGCTTGAACCAGGGCTATGCAAGCTTGATCGGCAGAAATTCGAGTCACGCCACCATGCGCACGCAGCTGCAGGAGGCGCGCTGGTTGCTGAAGAGCCTCGAGATCCGCAACGAAACTCTCATGAAAGTGGCGCGTTCCATAGTAGAGCGGCAGTCGGCCTTCCTCGAGCAGGGCGACGAGCACATGCGCCCGATGATTCTGAAGGACATCGCCGAAGCAGTGGAAATGCATGAGTCGACCATCTCGCGCGTGACATCCGGAAAATACATGCATACGCCGCGCGGCGTGTTTGAGCTGCGCTATTTCTTCTCAAGCCAGGTCGAAGGCGCCGACGGCTCGGGAACCTCATCGACCGCCATCCGCGCCAAGATCAGAAAACTCGTGAAGGAAGAAGATCCCGATGGCCCCTTGAGCGATGGCCGCATCGCTGAGGTGCTCTCGGGCGAGGGCATTCCGGTTGCGCGCCGCACGGTTGCCAAGTATCGGGAGGCGATGGGAATTGCGCCTTCCAACGAAAGGCGGCGCGCCGCATTGAAACAGATATGAACTACCCAAAGGAGACGAGCTATGCAATTGAGCGTCACCGGCCATCACGTCGAGATCACACCCGCGCTACGCGCCTACGTGGAGAAAAAGTTAGAACGAATCATGCGTCACTTCGATCTGGTGATCGATGTGCACTGCGTACTGACGGTGGAGAAATTAAGACATGAGGCTGAGGCGACGCTGCATGTCAGCGGCAACGCCATCCATGCGAATGATGTGAAGCCCAACATGTACGCCGCGATCGACGGCCTTGCCGACAAGCTCGACCGCTGCGTCAAAAAGCACAAGGAAAAAAGAGCCGATCATCACGCCGCCGAGGCCCAGAAGGGCCTGCGATTGTAAAAATGCGCATCATCATCGTCAGCGGTCTTTCTGGTTCTGGGAAGAGCGTGGCGTTGCACATGCTTGAGGATCTCGGCTTTTATTGCATCGACAATATCCCAGCCGCGCTCCTCAAGCCGTTCATCTCCTACACCGTGCGCTCGCCGCAGCCGACCTACGAGCGCACGGCCATTGGCCTTGATGCCCGCAACACGACCGCAGAAATCGCAACCGTACCCAAGCTCATCGAGGAGCTGAAAAAGAGCGGCATCCACTGCGAAGTGCTGTTTCTGGTTGCGAACGAAGAGGGCTTGCTGCGGCGCTTCGCCGAGACGCGCCGCAAGCACCCGATGAGCCGCGACAATATTGACCTGCGCGCGGCGATCGCGATGGAAAGTAAACTCCTCGAGCCCATCGCCTATGCCGCCGATCTCGTCATCGATACCTCGCGCATGGGCGTGCACGAGCTGCGTGACATCGTGCATGAGCGCGTCGAGCAGCGCCTGCATGACCGGCTGTCGCTGACGTTTGAGTCGTTCGGCTTCAAGCACGGCATCCCGGGAGATGCGGATTTCGTGTTTGATGCGCGCTCGCTGCCGAATCCCTATTGGGAGCCGAGCCTGCGCAGTCTTACCGGCAGCGACGCTGAGGTGGTGCGCTTCCTCGAGTCGCAGCAGGGCGTCGGGCAGCTGATCGACGACATCGTGCGCTTCATTGACGGCCGCATCCCCGAATACGAGGCAAACAACCGCGGCTACCTGACCGTGGCCATCGGCTGTACCGGCGGCCAGCACCGCTCGGTGTATATCGTCGAGCGTCTGGCGGAGCGCTACGCCACACGTTTCCCCACCGTCACCGCGCGTCATAGCGGCCTTCCCGGCACCAAATTTTTTAGACCCGCGCAGGCTGCAGCCGCGGGCACCTGAGGCAAACGTCCGCCGTCTTGCGCAGTCCTTCCCGGGCGCGCCTCAATCGAAAGCGTCTATGGCAGTGTGGAAAGGTCCGTTGGCGGAATTTACCATGCAAATAGAGACACAGCGTCGCAGCACGTAATCAGCACCCCGGCAGCAGCCCGCCTTCTGCCGACGACCCGACACAAGGACCGGTCGGCGCGCCCAAATGCATGTCAACGTAGTACCGCCCCACCGCCTGAAAAGTGGACGTACCGGAGGCTATTGTGTCGATGTCGTAGTAGAGATATGGACCCGCGGCAGTGATGTAGTACTCGAGATCCTGGCGCTCAATGCTGGGTGTCGCCCAAGTCGGTACGAGAATTTCAAAAAAAGGATTAGTCGGGCTAATGGATGCCACTGCTACACCATTGGCGACTTGTCGTTTGTTGGTGGGGGTAATCACTTGCTCACTAAGCTTCATGAAGATGTAGGTTTGACAGCTCGGCGTGCAATTGATGAAAGCCTCGGTCGAACTGATGTTCGGCTCGGTGGGATCGGGAGAGGTGATCTGGTTGACGAGCTGAAAAGTCGGTGCTCCATTACTGGCGACCCCTGACTGCTCGAACACGTCAATTTCTGTGTTGCCAGCGATCGTGAAAAAAACAAAATTGTCACCAAGTTCCGGCGCTCTGAACATGAAGGCCTCAGTCTCTCCGCGCGAATCAGCGGTCAGCTGTTGCACGACTTGCGAGTCTGCGTCGTACCAAAACACCTGCTGGTAGACATTGCCCATCGAATCCGGCGGTGCGTTGCCGACAAACACGAGCTGATGTGTGCAGGGAACCCACCGAACTCCTGGTTTTCCGCCCGAGCCGACCGAGAAGTACGGTCCGTATGGGGTTTCAACAGGCGCGGTTCCCGCCGCCGTGGTTATGGGTTCGGAAAAGACGTCCTGGGGGATTGAAAGATCGCTGAAGACAGCCCATGCGAGCGGATCCGAATTGCACTGAGTAGCTATCGGATTGAATGTGTTGATTGTTGCGCCGCTATTGGGGCCCGTAGCGGGAAGGAAATCCGCGCTCCAACCACCACTTACGGGAGTCGCAAATCCCACGCCGGCATTGGGCGCGGTGGCCGTTTGGCCTGGCGCGTATCGGGTGTAGACCAGTTGCGAGATGACTTGGCCGTTTTGCGTTGAAAACGCCCATTCCGCCCCATTACCAAAAGCAAGCCAATCGAACGCGAGCGTGTCTGCCAATTCATTGTTGCCGGCGGCAGGCGTGAAGTTGCCGCTCGATGGGTCCACGTGACCGACCCACAGGTTCCCGCTGGTGTCGCCCCAATTGAATCGCGCGTTGCCCTGACCAAAATTGCAAGTTGCACAATAGATTCCGTCGCGTCCCCAGTCGAACTCGATATCACCAAACTCGACGGTGGATACTTGCACCTCCGTTGACGCCGCCGTGACGAGTACGGTATCCGTTGCGACCGCGCAATTCGCAGCCACATTCGTGTCACAAAGCTGGTACTGGATCTGATACACACCACCCGGGACGGAGCCGGCGGCGGTCACGGCGCCGCTCGTCGTGTCCAATGCAATCCCGGTCGGCCAAATGCCGCTTTGCGTAATCGTCGCATTGCCACTCGGTCCCAGGCTCGCCTGGACGCCGTTCACCGCATCGTTGGCGACCACGCTGATGATAGGCGTCGAGTCGGCGCCCACAATTGCGATGCCATTATCCGGACTCGCCGAAATGGCGGCGGCAGTGAGTGTGATCGTGTCCGATGTCGTCGCGCATTCCGAGCGGTTGGTCGTCGCGCACAGTTGGTATTGAATGTCGTAAATTCCCGGCGGGACCGCTGCGGAAGTTGTGATGCTACCGGTCGCCGGCTTCAAGGCGATGCCCACAGGCCACGCGCCGA
>DATCBZ010000342.1:0-5263 GCA_036511555.1 Steroidobacteraceae bacterium | reverse complement strand
CGCAGGATCGCGACCGTGTCGGGCGCCGGGATGCGTGCGGCCAAGCCGTCGGCAAGACTCTCGCTCACGGCAAACTCGCGCATCTCACCGCTTTGCCAGGCGCGTGCCAGCGCCGGTGCCGCGGCGCTCTGCACCCCGATGAGCCGCGTGTGCGGGGAGAGCGCCTTGAAGACGAGCCCCATGCCCGCGGCAAGGCTACCGCCGCCCACGGGGATAAAGAGGGCGTCGAGCGGCTGCACAGCCTGCTCGAGCATTTCAAGGGCGACGGTTGCGTAGCCCGCCATGAGCTTGGGCTCGCGCGAAGGGTGCACGGCGATCATCCCGGTTTTGGCAGCATGTTCCATAGCTGCCTCCCAAGCGGCGTCGAAGTCGTGACCGGCAGAGCTCACCGTGGCGCCCAGTGCCGTGATGGCGGCGTTCTTGTCGGCATTATTGCCGAGCGGCACGAACACAGCGCAGCGCACGCCATAACGCTGCGCCGCGCAGGCGAGCGACTGTCCATGATTGCCGCGGGTTGCCGTGACCAGGCCGCGTGCGCGCTCCTCTGGCGTCAATGAGGCGAGCAGATGCAAACCGCCGCGCAGCTTGAATGAGCCGAGCGGCACGGTGTTCTCAAGCTTCACGTGTGCTTCGGCACCGAGCCGCTGCGACAAGAGCGGGTGCGTGACGAGCGGCGTTGGCGTCAAGGACTTCGCGAGCAGGCGGCGCGCGGCCACGATGTCATCGAAGTGCACACCTCCCAAGCGCCGATCCGTCATCGGCGTCTGACTGCTGACCTGCATCTCTATCGGCATCGCGTGCGCCTTGCGCCCTTCAGGCGCGCTGATTGTTGAGCCACGGCATGCGCGCGCGCAGCGCGGCGCCGACTTTTTCGATCGGGTGTTTGAGGTCCTGCTTCAGCAGGCGCTTGAACTTGCGGCCGCCGGAGGCACTTTCAGCAATCCATTGGCGCGCAAACTTGCCGCTCTGCACCTCTTTTAGGACCTTCCTCATCTCTTTCTTGACGCGCGAGTTGACGATGCGCGGACCGCGCGTGAGGTCACCGTACTTAGCGGTGTCGCTGATGAATTCGTGCATCTTCTTAAGCCCGCCTTCGTGCAGCAGGTCAACAATGAGCTTCAGTTCGTGCATGCATTCGTAGTAGGCGACCTCGGGCTGATAGCCTGCTTCGACCAGCGTCTCAAAGCCGCGCACGACAAGCTCAGTGGCGCCGCCGCAGAGCACTGCCTGCTCGCCGAACAGATCCGTTTCGGTCTCCTCGGCGAAGCTCGTCTCGAGCACCCCGCCGCGCGTGCCGCCGATGCCGTGTGCATAAGCAAGCGCGCGTGCATGCGCGTTGCCGCTCGCATCCTTCGATACCGCGATCAGGCACGGGACCCCACGGCCCTGCTGATACTGACGGCGCACCAGATCCCCGGGTCCCTTCGGCGCAATCAATACGACATCCAGATCCTTGCGCGGCCGGATCTGTTTGAAATGAATGTTGAAGCCGTGCGCGAAGAGCAGCGTTGCGCCCTTTTTGAGGTGCGACGCGACCTCGAGGTATAAATCCTTCTGCGCAATGTCCGGCACCAGCATCGCAACCAGATCGGCATTGGCAACTGCCGCCGACGGCGCGGCAACTTCGAGCCCGTCGCGCCGCGCCTTGGTCCAGCTCTTGCCGCCCTTGCGCAAACCCACGACGACGTCGAAGCCACTGTCCTTGAGGTTGAGCGCGTGCGCGCGTCCTTGGCTGCCATATCCCAGCACGGCGATCCGCGCCCCCTTCAAGGCTTTGCGGTTCACATCTTTTTGCCCGTACAGTCGCATTCGTCACACTCCCAATTGGCTCAGGACCTCTCGAACCGCACGCGCTGTCGCCGTCACGGCACAGACGTGCAAAAAAAACCCCGCAGCGGCGCGGTGGCCGGTGCGGGGTCTGTCGTTTTCTCGCGTCGGCCCGATCAGGCTTTTGCGAGCGCCCCGCGCCGGCCGCTCCTTAGAAGGAGCGCCCCGAGGAAGAGTACAAGCAGCACAATGCCCACGATTCCGGTTGCTTCCGGAACTTGCGGGATCAGCTCGTCACTTGCTTCGAATGCCACGGCTGCGCGGGAACCAAATAGTAAACTCTTCCGATGTGATCACAACCGGCGCGCGCTTGTCAAATAGACACAAAGACTAGCCCGCACGCTGCGCGGATTGGATAAGCTTCCCCGAACCCAGCCATTGAGCTTGAACGCGTGACTGCCGAGAAGCTCTGCCTCGCCCCGACGCAAAATCGCCCGCGGCGCGGGATGCATGCGATCGCACCGCGCGATCTTGCCTTGCTCGTCGGAATTACCCTCATCTGGGGCGTAAACCTCGTGGTGAGCAAGATCGGCGTGTCGCAGATGCCCGCGATCCTGTTCACGTTTCTGCGCTTTCTGATTCTGGCGATTCTCCTTGTGCCGCGCCTGCGCGTGCAGCGCGGCCAAATGGGCGCGCTTGCGGTGGCAGCGATATTTACCGGCGCGCTGTCGTTTGCGTTGAGTTTCTGGGCGCTGCGCATTTCAACCAACGTGTCAGCCGTTGCGATCGCCGGTCAATTGAGCGTGCCGTTTACCACGCTGCTGTCGGTTGCGTTGCTGGGCGAGGTCGTACACTGGCGGCGCTGGACCGGCATCCTGTTGTCGTTTGCCGGCGTCCTCGTCATGGGGTTTGATCCGAGCTTAAGTTCGCAGTGGCAGAGCTTGTCTCTTTATATAGGCGGCTCGTTCATCGGCAGCGTGGGACTCATTGCGATCAAAAAGCTGCGCGGCTTCGAGCCGCTCGAGCTGCAAGCGTGGATTGCCTGGTTGAGCTTCCCGCTGCTGCTTCTCTTGTCGCTCGAATTTGAACGCCCCGATCTTGCAACTCTCGCGCACGTGTCAGTGAGCGGCTGGGCGGCGCTTGCCTTCACCGCGGTCGGGGCGAGCTTGGTTGCGCACACGGGCTACTTCTATCTCGTGCAGCGCTACCCGGTCACGAGCGTTGCTCCGGTCACGACGCTGTCGCCCGTTTTTTCCGTCCTCCTATGCGTCACGTTCTTGGGCGAGACGCTCACCACGAGACTCGTGCTCGGCGGCGCCATCACGCTCTTAGGTGTCATCATCATCACACTGCGCGAGCGGCAGATCATCGATACGGGAAGATGAGCGCGCAGATGCTAGGCTTGCCGCGGGGCTTGATGCGGGGATGACATGAAGGTGAAAAAACCAAAGAGCAAGCCTGCGAACGATGTCCGCGCGCACTCGCGCCTGGTGGTTGATGGGCTCAAGCAGACTGCCGCGCGCGCCATGCTGCGCGCGGTGGGCTTTGAAGACGCCGACTTCCAAAGGCCGCAGATCGGCGTTGCATCGACCTGGGCGAAACTGACCCCCTGCAACATGCACATCGGCGAGCTGGCTGATGCGGCAAGCGCCGGCATCGATGCGGCGGGTGCCAAGAGCGTTCTCTTTAATACGATCACCGTCTCCGATGGCATCTCGATGGGCTCGCCGGGAATGCGCTATTCGCTCGTGTCGCGGGAGGTCATCGCCGATTCAATCGAGACCGTGGTGGCCGCCGAAGGATTCGATGGGGTGGTTGCGATCGGCGGTTGCGATAAGAACATGCCCGGTTGCGCCATGGCGATTGCGCGGCTCAACCGGCCGGCGGTCTTCGTTTATGGCGGCACCATTAGGCCCGGCGCGGGGGGGCGCGACATTGTCACGGTGTTCGAAGCCATCGGCGCGCGGGCCGCCGGCAAGATCAGCGATGCGCAGCTACGCGAAGTGGAGCTCACCGCCATCCCGGGGCCGGGCAGCTGCGGGGGCATGTATACCGCCAACACCATGGCCTCGGCGATCGAGGCGCTAGGTTTGTCGCTGCCGGATAGTTCCGCGCAGGAGGCGGTGGGCGAGGCGAAGCTTGCTGACTGCCGGCAGGCAGGGGCGGCGGTGGTGCGGCTGCTGCAGGCGGGGATCCGTCCGGCGGATATCCTCACGCGTAAAGCATTTGAAAATGCGATCACCGTGACGATTGCGCTCAGCGGATCGACCAACGCCGTGCTGCACCTTCTTGCCATCGCACACGCGGCGCGCGTGAAACTCAGACTGGATGACTTCACGCGGATCGGCCGACGCGTGCCGGTGCTTGCGGATGTCCGGCCGAGCGGACGCTACCTCATGTCCGACCTCATCGCCATCGGCGGCATTCAGCCGCTCATGAAGACGCTCCTGGATGCGGGGTTGCTGCACGGGGAATGCATGACCGTTACCGGCGCCACGCTGGCAGAGAATCTCGCCGCAGCGGGTACCTATCCGATAGGTCAGGACATAATTCGGCCACTGGCTGAGCCCCTTAAGAAAACAAGCCACCTGGTGGTGCTGTACGGCAATCTTGCGCCCGAGGGTGCGGTTGCCAAGATCACCGGTAAAGAGGGACTCGCCTTCGCAGGACCGGCGCGGGTATTCGATGGCGAGGAGCGCGCAACCGCCGCCATTCTCGGGGGCGCCGTACGCGCCGGAGATGTCGTCGTGATTCGTTATGAGGGCCCCAAAGGCGGACCGGGCATGCGCGAGATGCTCAGTCCGACGGGTGCGCTCTTTGGTCGTGGGCTCGGCGGCCAGGTCGCTCTGATCACCGACGGACGCTTCTCCGGCGGCAGTCACGGTTTTGTGGTGGGACATATTTCGCCCGAAGCCGCAATCGGCGGGCCTATCGGTCTCCTGCAGCAGGGCGATCGCATCAGCATCAACTCGGTCGCGCGTTCCTTACACGTCGAGGTCAGCGCTGCTGAGCTTAAGCGGCGGCGCGCGGCCTGGAAGCCGAAGAGGTCCTATGCAAGCGCCGGTGTACTTGCAAAATACGCGCGCCTCGTCGGTAGCGCTTCACTCGGTGCGGTCACCGACCCAATCGGCTAAACACACCCGCGTGCGAAGCTGTTGTCAGTGTGTGAAGCAGCGGTTACAGTTGACACTCATCTGTCGTTACGGGCACTGCACCTGCTGCCTGTAGTTTGCACAGAGATGAAGTGACCTGGGGACGACGAAAGCAAGCCGCGCGCGTACGAGCGGGGACGGCGATTAGAAGAGGGTCCGACTCTGAAAAGGTCCGCGTTCAGATTCGGTTACGCGTACATATTTAATCGTAACGTTTAACAATGCCTGCCCAAGTACAAGACGCATCGTTTCTTTCGACTCGCGCCACCGTTCTGATCATCATCATCGCGCTGCATGTGCTGCTGGCGTGGGGTCTTGCGACGGGGCTTGCGCGCAAGGCTATT
>DATCBZ010000341.1:0-2173 GCA_036511555.1 Steroidobacteraceae bacterium | reverse complement strand
CCCTGCCGCGCATGACCAATACCTATATGCGCGCGGGCGCCTACGCACCCGAGGAGATCATCCGCTCAGTGGAGCGCGGCATTTACGCGGTCAATTTCGGCGGCGGCCAGGTCGACATCACCTCGGGTAAATTCGTGTTTTCCGCAAGCGAGGCCTATGCGATCGAGAACGGCCGTTTGGGTGCGCCGCTTAAGGGCGCAACCCTGATTGGCAACGGCCCTGATGTGCTGACCCGAGTCAGCATGGTCGGAAATGATCTCAAGCTCGATGACGGTGTCGGCACCTGTGGCAAGGAAGGTCAGAGCGTGCCGGTGGGAGTGGGTCAGCCGACGATCCGTATCGACGCTCTGACGGTCGGCGGCACCGGCTGACCAGAATGCCGTACAACGCCCGGACATAATCTTCTATTTGACGACGCGCGGGAATTTGACCCGGCGCGCACCCGATTGGGTCAGGCGCGCAGGCGTGTGCCGTGCCAGTTTGGAGGCTGTGACGCCGGCCACGTACGGTGCTGTCGCGACGCCGTAATTTGTTCGCAGTTTATTTTCGAAAGTTCGCACCCTTTAAGGATTTCACGATGCACACCGAGCCTTTTTTAGCCGAAACGACTGGCCTGCACATCCGGCCGGATATCGCCGCGGCGCTCAAACAAAGTGGCCTCGTGAGTAAGCGCACTTTCCACGTCGCGAGCTTTAAGCCTTCGCTGCTCGCACGGCTCGCCGCGCTTTTGATGTCGAAGCGCGCCCGCTAGCGCGCCCGACAGTCAAACCCTAGGCATCCTCATCGACGTGCCGCGGCTCGGCATGGCCGTCGGCGAAGTGGCCGCGCCCAACGCGCGCGCGCTCATCCATGTAGATGAGCTCATGTTTGCCGATGACGACGACATCGCCGTCGTTTAAGTGCTGGCGGCGCACGCGCTTGGATTTGACGTAGATGCCGTTGGTGCTGTTCAAGTCTTCGATGACGCAGGCCTGCGCGCTCACAATGAGCTGACAGTGATGGCGGCTGACGAAACGGCTGTCGATCTGCAGGTCGTTGTCGTCCGTGCGTCCGACGATGACGCGGCCGATGTGCAGCGGCAGTTCGCGCACCGTGCGGCCCTCGGTTGATACCAGCACGCGCCCAAGAATGGGTCCTATATTGTCAAGAGTGCTCTCGGCGCTCGAGACGGCTGCGGCCGCGGCCGCGGCGCTGGCAGCCATGCCGGCAGGCGTCTTCGCCTCGACCTTGCCGCGCATGCTCGAAGTGCGGGTGGCAAAATCCACCCAGCGCAGCTCCTCGCTCGCGCCGCGGATGTCATCCAGGCCGATGTGGTCGTGATCCTGGCTGTAGGCGGTGATCATCGCCGTGTCGCACAGCGTGTTGACGAGCCGTGGCACCCCGCCCGTATAGCGGAAGATTTCAGCGAAAGTATCCTCGGCGAAGATCTCGCGATCGGCACTGCCGGCGACCTCGAGGCGATGCTGGATGTAGGCGCGCATTTCCTCGAGCGACAGCGCGCCCAGGTGAAAGCGCAAGCGAATACGCTGCGCCAATTGCACCAGCTCCGGAGCGTCGAGCTTCTCGTTCAGTTCCGGCTGCCCGCAGAAGATGATGCGCAGCACCTTGTCCTTGGTCGTTTCAACCCCGGACAGAAGGCGCACTTCTTCGAGCACGCGTAGCGACAGGTTCTGCGCCTCATCGACGATGAGCAGCACTTTGCGGCCGGCAGCGTACTGTTCCACCAGGAACTGATTCAATGTCGCGATGAGCTCGCCCTTCTTCATCTTGAAGGGCGCAAACCCGAATTGAACCAGCACCGCCTGCAGGAAGTCGACCGCCGAGACCTGCGTCTGGTTGATCTGCGCGACGACGATGTCCGCTTCAACTTCCTTCAGGAAGGATTCAATGAGCGTGGTCTTTCCGGAGCCCACTTCACCCGTGATCACGACGAAGCCGTCGGTGAACCAGATGGTCGACTCCATGTACGCTTTGGCGCGTGCGTGCTGCTTGCTCAGATACAGGAACTGCGGGTCCGGGCTCAGGCGGAACGGCAGCTCTTTCAGTTTGAATAGATCAAGGTACATGTGGCGGTTCTGATTTATTGGGTGGGTCTAACGACCTCGCCGACACAGCCGCACTGTCGGGTGTAGATGCGCAACGGTCTCCTTGAGGCGCAATCTTACGGGATGCG
>DATCBZ010000340.1:0-3255 GCA_036511555.1 Steroidobacteraceae bacterium | reverse complement strand
CGCCATAA
Organism: Steroidobacteraceae bacterium; assembly: GCA_036511555.1. GTDB lineage: Bacteria > Pseudomonadota > Gammaproteobacteria > Steroidobacterales > Steroidobacteraceae > PALSA-1196. Next base: position 3,247 of record DATCBZ010000340.1, on the reverse strand, counting down.
AAGCCGACGTGCGGACCCCAGTAACCGGTGTGAAAGAGGTACGCACCCTCCGCCCAGCCCCAATACCCGGGTGTCCAGAGCAGGCCCACGTCGGGCGGCTCAACCCAGGTGCCGGGCACCCAGTAGTAACCGTCGGGGCCCCATTGCCAAAACCCTGGCGTCCAGATGTAGCCGTCGTCTGGAATAGGCGGCTGCTCATAGACGGGGATCTCCGGCGGTGCGACCGTAACCGACACACCGATCCCTACTTGGGCGTGTGCCGCAAACGGCAGCGTCATTGCGACGATGAGCGCGGAGAGGATGGAACGGATCTTGACGATACGCATAGGACCCCCTTTAAGTAGGACAGAAACGCTTTAACACGGGCATAGTTCCTGTCGGCGAGATTCCCACCACTTCCTGTAACGCATTGACCTATAAGCGGTTGACGGCCCGCTTACGGCCCTTCGACGGTATAACCCAACGCGCGAAATTTCTCGAGAATTCCGTTAGCGCCGAGGAGCTCATAGATCGGCTTTAGCGCAAGCGTCGATGCGTTGCTGGCGAGCGCCGCTTCGGCTCCCTGCATCCAGGCCCGCGAGGTCTTATCGTTCAGGTCTCGAAATCGTGCCGAATTGGACAGTGTTGCAAGACAGGCCGCCTGCTGATCGGGTAGCGGCAGCTTGCGCAAGGCGTCGACGTCGCCCGCCGCCCAGGCATCCGCGCGCGCCCGCATGGCGGCGAGGTCCGATTCCAGCCGCGTCACGGTCGTTTCAAGGCACCCGATCTGTGCTTGCGCCGGAATCGCGCCGATCTCCTTCAGCAAGCCGCGCGGGTCTTCGACCGGGAGTGTCATTTTGTGCTGCTTAACGCCGCGCCGCTGCGCAAGTTTCAATACCGTATTCTGCACTTCGTGGTGGAAGCTCAAACCCGACGCATCGATGCCCTTCTCGAAGAGGCGCAGCGCCGCGACCATGGGGCGCAGCTCCTCCATCTGCGGATCGCGCGGCGCATATTTGTTACGCAATGCAGAAAAGCGCGCGTACAGGTCCGGCGGCAGTGTCGTCGCAAGCGTGCCGTGGTCGGGGATTTTTTGAATGCCGCGCCATTGCCAGTACAGGCGCAGCGCTGCGATCGGATTCCAGCTGAATCCAAACGTCGGGCGCGAGGGCAGCACCTCCTGCGACTGCGCCAGCACATCCTCGAGTGCTTTGGAGCGCCAAGTCATCTTCTTCGGCAGCGGCTCAAGCGTGCCCATGATCCACAGCACATGATTGTCCTTTGAGACCTTCCACAGTCGCGGCCCCGGCCGCTCGCCCGTGACTTCGACCTCACCAATCGTTGCCGTGGACGCCGCTGGCGTCGATACCTCGTCGGTTTGCGCGCCGCACGGGCCGCTCAACACTATCGATCCGAGCAGTGCGGCTGCTAAGAGCCTGGGGCAGGAGACAATAATCATGTCACGTGGTTACCACGCCCGACGCGTTCCTGCAAGACGCCCGGCATCTGGAACCTTCAGGCGAGACGCACAGACTAATTATGGCGCGCTGCTCGTGTGGCCCGCGCAGCAATAGCGCGGCGAGCGCAAAGGGATCTATTCTTGCGGGGACAATTGCCGCTAGTGGCGTGTCTTGGCCGTTTGCATGTTTGCTCAAAACCGGTCGCGAATATGAAAGACATCAGCTCCCCGATCGCAACATCAGCCCTCGGCTCCGGCATCCATCTGCAGAATATGGATCATGCGGTGCGCCCGCAGGACGACTTTTATGGCTACGTCAACGGCAAGTGGTTGCAGCAAACACAGATTCCCGCGGACAAATCCGAGGCGAGTTCGTTCTCGCGACTCGACGATATTGAACAGGCTCAGCTGCGCGCCTTGGTAGAGGATGCCGCCTCCGATTTCGACGTTACTGAAAACTCCAACCGCCGCAAAATTGGCGTGCTGTTTGGCGGCTTTATGGATGAGGCGCGCCTGCAAACAGTGGGGCGCAAGCCGCTCGATGCTGAATTCGCGCGCATTGACGCTCTGAAGCGCAAAGCCGACATTCCGGCGCTGCTCGCGCACTACAACGCCATTGGCGTGCGCATTCCGTTTGTCGCAAGCGTCGGTCAGGACGCGCGCGACTCGGCGCGGTATGTCGTCGGCATCGATCAGGGCGGCCTTGGGCTTCCCGATCGGGATTACTACCTGCAAAACGACGCCAAACTGGTGCAGATCCGCAGTCAGTATCGCGAGCACATCGGGCGCATGTTGACGCTCGGCGGCAGCGCATCGGCGGCGCAGGACTCACAGATGATCCTGCAGCTTGAAACCCGCATGGCGCAGGCGCAATGGACCAAGGTCGCAAATCGCGATCCGGTCAAGACCTATAACAAGGTGGAGGTCGCGAAGCTTGCGGCCTTGATGCCGAGCTATGCATGGCACGCGTACCTCAAGGCGGCAGATCTCGACGGCAAGATCGACTGTGTCATCGTCAGCCAGCCAAGCTATTTGAGCGCCTGCAACAAGATGCTCGATGAGACGCCGCTGCCCGTTTGGCAGGCGTACTTTCGCTGGCAGCTGCTCTTCGCCTTTGCGCCTTATTTGAGTACACCGTTTGCCGAGGCGAATTTTGCCTTCTACGGCACGGCGTTGAGCGGCGTGCCGGTCAACCGGCCACGCTGGAAGCGCGGTGTTGCGCTCGTCAACCGCTGCATCGGTGAGGGCCTGGGACAACTTTACGTCGCGAAATATTTTCCGCCGCAGAGCAAGGCGCGCATGCTGGAGCTCGTTAATAACCTGCTTGCGACCTACCGCACCAGCATTGATAGGCTTGACTGGATGGGACCGCAGACCAAGCAGGAAGCTCAGACGAAGCTTGCAAAGCTGGTCACGAAGATCGGCTATCCGAACAAGTGGCGTGACTACTCAGCTCTGCAGATCGACAGCGGTGACCTGGTCGGCAACGTCATGCGCGCTGCTGTCTTTGAGTATCAATACCATATCCACAAACTCGGTCAGCCGATTGATCGCGAAGCGTGGGAGATGACCCCGCAGACGATCAATGCCTATTACGATCCGCAGATGAACGAGATCGTGTTCCCAGCGGCGATTTTGCAGCCGCCGTTCTTTGATCCCGAGGCGGACGATGCCGTCAACTACGGCAGTATCGGTGCGGTCATCGGCCACGAGATCAGCCACGGTTTCGATGATCAGGGCAGCCAGTTTGACGCCCGCGGAAACCTGCGCGACTGGTTTACCAAAGAAGATCACGACCGCTTTGCCGCG
>DATCBZ010000339.1:0-3133 GCA_036511555.1 Steroidobacteraceae bacterium | reverse complement strand
GTGCAGCGCTCCCCGAACCGCCGTGCCACCGCGGTTATTGAATCCTGCCCGGGATGAGCAGCAAGTTCGCCCGCCCAGCAATCGGACCCTATCACGCTCGCCGTGGCAAGTCGTATCGCCGCGGCATTCGGCGCGAGCCCGTGTGCCTGCCATAATCGCTCAGATGTGAGGGGCTGTTGGCGCCAATCCTGAGAATGGTGCGCCGCGCGCGTCCAGCGGCAGCGTTGCGCCGGTAAATACACCCAGCACGACAAGCCTGCGCAGCACGGGTACGAGGTCAAAGCCGGCGTCGGCCTGAAGGGCGGCATCCAGTGCGACGCCGAGGCTGGAGTTGCTCGCAAGCGAGCTTACGAGCGCAAATTCAGCCTCGCCCAGGCGATGAAACCGCACGCGCTCTCCCGGACGCAGGAGCACGACGCGGGTGGCGCCGCTTGCAAGGTCGATGACTTCGGTTGCCGGCGAGCAAGGCTGATTGGCATGCCAGATCTGCAGCACGGGATAGGCGGATGAGGCGAGCCGGCAGGCAGGATGCAGCGCGAAGCGCAACTGTGCGTAGTGTGCGCAATCGATACCCGCAAGCTCGCGCGCATCGAATGCAGCGGCAGCCGGCGCCGCCATCGATTCCTCATAGGCCCATTCCAACGCGGCCACGTCAGCAAGGTACGCGTAGGGTCCCGCCTGGAATCGGTCACGCAAAAAAGCGGCAACGGGCACACCGATACGCTGCAGATCGCCGCAGCGCGACGGATGCGCCGCCTGAAATTCGCGCGCCAGCTTTATGAAAAAGCCCGCGCCCACCAGGCGTTCGATGACTGGAAATGCAAGCGCGAGCGCACGCCGGAATGTCTCGTGCAGTTGTCTGCGGTAGATGCCAAGCGCCGCCGCAGGATCAATGCCGCGCGCGCAAATGTCGGCCGCAGCGGACGCATCTGTGCCGTCAAAGAGCGCCGCGGCGAAACGCCGCTGCAGCTCATGCAGCGACGGCACGGTGCAGCCGCTGCATCTGCTCGATCTTGCAAGCCTCGGCAACCAGAACATCGAGCGATGGCAGATCGGCATCCCACTCGATGAGAGTGGGCACCGGTCCCAGATGCTCAAGCGCCGCGGCGTACAGTTCCCAGACAGCCGCGCAGACGGAAGTTGCATGGGTGTCAATCAGTACCTGCCGCGCGCCGATGCACTTGACGCCATGGCCGGCGAGATGCATCTCGCGCACTCGCGCGGCGGGCATGCAACTGAGGTAGTGCCGCGGGTCAAAGCCGTGATTTTGCGAGTTGACGTAGAGGTTATTGAGATCAAGAAGCAGCGCACAACCGGATTCGGCCGCAAGCGCCGCCAAAAACTCCCATTCCGTCATTTGCGACGCGTTGAACTCAAGGTAGCTCGATACGTTCTCGATCAGAAGCTCGCGGCCGAGCGCGTCCTGCACGGCGCGCACCCGGGATGCCGTATGGCGCAAAGCCTCCTCGGTGTAGGGTAGCGGCAAAAGATCGTTCATGAAGCGCCCGTCGACCGATCCCCAAGCCAGATGCTCGGACACAAACAGAGGCTCGATAGCGCCCACCAGCTCAGAAAGCGTGCGCAGATGCACTGCGTCGAGCGGGTCGGCGGAGCCGAGCGACAGGCCGACGCCATGCAGGCTTACGGGATAGAGCGCGCGCGTCTGTTGAAGAATTTCGCGCTGCATTCCTCCGCGTGCGAAGAAATTTTCGCTGTGTACTTCAACGAATCCCAGAGCAGGACGCCGCGCCAGAAATTCGGCGTAGTGCGGCGCGCGTAAGCCCATGCCGCACGCCGGCGACGTGCTGTCATATGTCATCGGGATGGGCGGGTTTCAATGCGCCGCCGACGATTTTCTCGCAAGTGCCCTGGGGAACCGCCAACCACTCATCGGGATTGGCGTCCGTTTTGGCAAGTCCCGCACAGACGTGCCCGGGCCCGGCACAGTCGTTCTTGCCGGCTTTCGCCACCCCGTAACATTTCTCGGTGGCGGGAGCATCGGCCGCAGCGAGGAATGGGACGCGCAGGGCCATTAAGCTTCCGACCGCCGCTGCCAGCATCGCCGTCTTCGAATTCATCGCAAACTCCGTCGATAAAGGTGAAATGTTTTTGCAGCCCGCTTTGGCATTCGTGGCATCACGCCAGGGTGAGTCCTAGAAACAACACTTGCTCCAGGCAAAAGAGCTTGGACAATCAACTACTTAATGCGCATCCCACACGGATTACGACAAATGGATGCAATTTCCCATCACATTGGGGTCAGATTGCAGGCCGATCGCGGTCAATCGCAACAGTGCACTCGCGCGTCCACCGTGGTAATAAGGATCTAGAAATAATAACAATGCCGAGGGATTTACGGTATGCAGCTAGCGCGTTTATGGCGCCAGCATTTGGAAGCTGGCTATCCTCACGAATTGACCGGCGTCGAGATCGCCGGCACCGACGCTCGTGCCCTCGATGCCGAAATCACCTCGTGTGTGAGCGCATTACTGAGCCACAGAATGACAGTGGACGGGCGGATCGAGCGACGACTCACTGAGATCAGCTCAGCCCTCACCAACAAGCAAGCCGCAGCGGACGCACCCGTCGCGCAGTTTTGCGAGCGTCTCAATAGCCTCGTGAGCGCCGTCTTGACCGAAACGCGTTCCGGTCGGGCCTAATAGATCTCAAGCGCCGCGACGCGTGCGACGGCGGCGCCGTCAAATAAATACCCAGCACGCAAGCGGCTGCCTGGGGCGCGCCCGGCGCGCTATACGCTACAGCAGCGGCACCAACAGCAGCGCCACAATGTTGATGATCTTGATCAACGGGTTGATGGCGGGGCCGGCGGTGTCCTTATAGGGATCGCCCACCGTATCGCCGGTAATGGCCGCCTTGTGCGCATCGGAGCCTTTACCGCCGAAGTGACCCTCTTCAATATATTTCTTGGCGTTATCCCAGGCGCCACCGCCGGTCGTCATGGAGATCGCAACAAAGAATCCGGTGACGATGGTGCCGATCAGAAGGCCGCCGAGAGCTTTGACCCCCGCGCCCGGCCCCATCACTGCATTCAGCAAGAACACCAGCACGATGGGAACGAGAATCGGCAACAACGACGGGATCAGCATTTCGCGAATCGCCGCACGCGTGAGCA
>DATCBZ010000338.1:0-7119 GCA_036511555.1 Steroidobacteraceae bacterium | reverse complement strand
GCCTTTGACAGCTATTCGCGCAGCAGCGCGGATGAGCGGCGCGCCTTGCTCGAGAAGATCCTCACCGCCTACCAGGCACATTACGATGAGATTGCGACGGCGATCAGCGATGAGATGGGCGCTCCCATGAAGCTTGCGCGCGAATCTCAGGCGCAGATCGGCGTCGGCCACTTGACCGCCATGATCGAGGTGCTGAAGACCTTTAAGTTCGAAGAGACGCACGGCGCTGCACGTCTCATGCTCGAGCCCGTGGGTGTCTGTGCGCTCATTACACCCTGGAATTGGCCAATGAATCAGGTTGCCGCAAAAGTGGTGCCGGCGCTCGCCGCCGGTTGCACCATGGTGCTGAAGCCTTCGGAATTCTCGCCTTTCAGCGCCATCCTCTGGGCGAAGGTGCTGCACGAGGCGGGAGTGCCCGCGGGCGTCTTTAACCTGGTGAATGGAGAGGGGCCCACGGTCGGTGCGGCGCTTGCGACCCACCCCGACATCGACATGGTGTCGTTTACGGGCTCGACCCGCGCCGGCACTGAAGTGGCGAAGAGCGCCGCCGCCACCGTCAAACGCGTGCATCAGGAGCTCGGCGGCAAATCGCCGAACGTTTTGCTGGATGACGTGGATCTGGAGCGCGCGGTGAAGGCAAGCGTGCTGCACGTATTCCAGAACTCCGGACAATCCTGCAATGCGCCCACCCGCATGCTGGTGCCGGCCGCGAAGCTTGCCGCCGTCGAGGCCATCGCCAAGCGCATTGCCGAATCGGTCGTGGTCGGCGATCCGAAGGCCGAGGGCACATCCATTGGCCCGGTGGTGTCAAAGATCCAGTTCGACCGGGTGGAAGGATTCATTGCCCAAGGCATCGCCGAAGGCGCCAAGGTTGTGATCGGTGGCGCCGGACGGCCGGAAGGACTCACTAAAGGCTATTTCGTCCGGCCGACCATCTTCTCTAACGTCACCAACGACATGACCATCGCGCGCGAGGAGATCTTCGGACCGGTTCTGTGCATCCTGCCGTACGCAACGGAGGAGGAGGCCATTCGGATCGCGAACGACACGCCCTATGGATTGGCAGCTTACGTGTGGTCGAACGATGCGGCGCGTGCGCGCCAGGTCGGAAAACGCATCAGAGCGGGGCAGGTGATATTGAACGGGGCCCGCGGCGATATGAATACGCCCTTTGGAGGTTTCAAGCGTTCCGGCAATGGGCGCGAATGGGGCGAGCACGGCCTGCGCGACTTCCTCGAGATCAAGGCGATGCTGGGCGCGAATGCCGCCTGACGCGGCGAGCTTTGACGCTAGCGGTCCACCATCGGACGATAGGAGTTGCGGTAGGTGCGTTGCACCAGGTGATCAAGAGACACGGGCCCTGCGCCTGCGATGGTGAGCCAGAGAAAGAGGGCGAGATACTCGAACTCATCAAATCCCAACAGAGTTTCGAGCGAATCGACGTCGCCCCATTTGGCGGCGCGAATCGCAACGATCATGGTGACCCCGAGCGCCGCTGCCGAAATACGCGTAATGAAGCCCAGGAGCAAAAACAGCCCGCCGAAGCATTCAATACCCGCGACGAGCGGTGTCAGGACGTGGGGGAAGGGGATGCCCCAGCCGATGAAGTTTTCGGTGACTTTGGGCAGAGAATTTAATTTGCCCCAGCCGCTCAAAAGAAAAACGTAGCCGACGGTGATTCGGGCGAAAAGCGGGCCCAACCACAGAAGATGTCGCGCGGTGCGCTGCGGCCATCCGATGAGCCAATCAAGCAGAGTTCTCATGGTTTCTCCGCCGTGCGAAGGTAATGACTTCGGCCTCTTGCCTGAGCGGTTCTTTTTTCCGGATACCGCGGGCCGTTAAGGCAAGATTACACGGGTTGGAACTGCGGCTGCAGGGAAATCATGTTCCCTGCAGCCGTTCACCATAAGGCGCACCGCGCGGCTGCGCGGGTGCGTTATTTCACGCTGTAACCGCGTCCCTCAAGGCAGGCCGTAAGCGCGCGGTGGTAATCCATTTGTTGACCGCCGGCCGTCGGCGCACTGCTATGCGTCGGGTCGTAGCCGCTCTGGCCCACCGCCCACTGATGACACTGATAGCGATCAGTTTGCTGCTGTTGTTCGCTCTGGCCGTTCTTCGGGTAGTTATAGGTTTGACCGCCCGCAGCTGCACCGGCCGGCGGCGGCGCGCCCGCCACATCCGGCGCGCCATTCGACTCCGGTGCGCCCGCGGCGCCCGAAGGCGGATCGGTCGCGACATAGCCGTTGTAATCCGGGCTCCAGGTGTAGTACGCGTCGTTCGCGTAGTAGTAGGGGATGCCGCCCCAGTAGTAAGTCGAGTAGAAGGCCGGCAGTACCGGCAAGAACCAGCCAAAACCAAAGCGCGGGCCGTAGAACCCACCATGCCAGTAGCCACCGTGCCAATAGCCGCCACGCCCGTAGAATCCCGCGCGGCCGCCGTAATAGCCGCCGCCACGGTAACCGCCGACGTAGTGACTGCCACGCGAGTAGTGACTCCCGCCTGCCGCGTAGTGAGCGTGTCCGCCGCCGCCCGAAGAAGCATGACCACCGCCGCCGCCGCTATGTCCCTGCGCAAATGAGGGAACTGCCGCGCCCGCTGTCAGGGCGAGCGCGCCGATGGCAAGGATTCGAGTGAGCTTACTTGCGAGCTTAAATGAGGCGTTCATCTGTCATTCTCCGTGGGAGCCGCCGAACCAAAGTGTTGCACAAGTGTTAGACCGTAGCCAACGCACCACGTTCCATGTCGCTGTGCATTAAATCCATTTGAATTCAATCACTTAACCGCATAAATCACAGGACGCGTCGCAGCCAGGCGGCGATATGCGTGAGTTCCTCGGCGGACACGGAATGCGGGATCGGATAGCTATGCCAAGTCACCGTGTAATCGGCCGCTTCCAGCAGGCGCCGCGTCTCCTCACCCAACCGCACGTCCACTACGGGATCGCGTCTACCATGTGCAACGAATATGGGGGTCGTTTGGTTGACCGCGCTTCGTTCCGAAGCGAGGGTCTCGGCGAGCAGCATGTAACAGGAAAGCCCGATGATCCCGGCAAGCTTCTCGGGATAGCGCGTGCCGGTAAAGAGCGCCATGGCGCCGCCTTGAGAGAACCCGGCGATCACGATGCGATCCGGCGCCACACCGCGCTCTTTCTCACGTGCGATGAGCGCGCGCACGGCCGCATCCGAGGCGCGAATCCCCGCTTCGTCCTGTTGCGAATGGCGATCGAAGCCAACAATGTCGTACCAGGCGCGCATCGACATGCCGTTGTTGATGGTGACCGCGCGCCGCGCGGCATGTGGCAGCACGAACCGCAAGGCGCGCTCGCCCCGACGCACGAGCTCCGGCACGACCGCTTCAAAATCGTGACCGTCCGCCCCGAGCCCGTGCAGCCAGATCACCGTGCTCTTCGGATCCGGTCCGGTTTCTATTTCCACTGCTTCAAGCAACGTCAAGTCATCTGCTCCTTTCTACACACGAGAAATACCTCATCCACCTCGAGCACATCGATCATGCCAGGGGCAAGCGAAAGCGTGCGCTGAAAGCGCGCGCTCAAGGGCATGAATACGCGGTTGTACCACCACATCGCCCGCGCCCGATTATGGGTGAGCCACCACATCCCAAGATCAAGGATTCGCGAGGAGCGCGGCTGCATGCCGTAGACCGCGCTCTGCTCGACGCAAAGTCCGTGTTCGCGCAGGCGCTCGGCAAGCTCGGCAGGCTCGTAGCGACGCTTGTGGCCGACGAAATCGTCAAACGCGGTCCAGCGCGCGGTGTGCAGCGGCACCGACAGCAGCAGCACGGCACCTGGCGCTGCCACGCGCGCAATTTCCGACCAGGCGCGCGCATCATCATCAACGTGTTCGATGATATCGAGCGCACAGACAAGATCGAAGGCGGCGCGCCCATACGGCAATGCGGTAACGCTGCCGCAGACCGTGCTGCCGCCGCGGCGTTGCAGACGCGCGAGGGCGGGCGTACTCATATCAATGAACTGCGTACCGTCGATGGGCAATCGCGGCCGCAATCCCGGTGCGACTTCAAGCCGACGTGACCTCCTCAGCAGGGATGCAACGAGTGGCCAGGTATTGAAGCGGTCCGCTTCCATCAAATTCGCCCCCGACCAGAGCGAATCGTAAAAAACGCGATTGGTCTCGCGTAATTGAGCGTCGCTGGGCTGCTGCGATCGGACCTTTTTCAAGCCGCCTCCACGCGGTGCACAAATTTGATGTGTAACGTAAACGTTACACCCGCTGCGGGATAGGCCCGTTGTGGTGAGCGTGCTGGCAGCATGGTAAGGTTATTGTGCGGGCTAATAATAATCAGCGGGGCGGCAACCTATCCGCATTGCCACGCCATCCAAATCGCCTCGCGATGAATTGAGGGTGCGATATGTCACAGTTACTTGCTCTGTCTCTTAGTATTGGAATTCTCGGTGCAATTTGGGCCTACCTTGCTCTGGATCTTCTCAGCAGTCTCCTCCTCGTATGGGCTGGGTTCATCGCGTGGGGTTGCTATTTCCATACGGGCGCCAATGGCAACGCGCTCACCAAGACCATCGTCGGCAACGCCTACGGCGCAATCATTGGCTGGATCGCGCTGCTGGTGATCAACAACGTCCATGTGGGACTGCCGGGCGCGGTGTGGCCTGCGATCGTCGTTGGGGTCACCGTGTTCTTCCTCGTCATCGTGGCGTCGATCAGCGCGCTGTCGGTGGTGCCGGCAAACGTTTATGGCTACGCGGCGATCGTTGCGTATGCACTGTCAGCAGGAGCCTCCGCGGACTCCTTGACGTCGGCGACAGCGGCCAATCCGCTCATCAAGGTCATCGCCTCGATGATCCTGGGCGCGCTCTTTGGCCTCGCATCGAACAAACTCTCGGCTGTTTTGGCGAAGAAAGTCTAGCGTTTGAAGCGCACAGCACGCGTTCGGTATAGCCCGGACGCGTGCTGTCGCGCACGCGTTCCTTCTTCGACGCCCCATTTCCACCCCGTGAGACCCGGCTGGTGAAGCGCGGCCTGCTTGGGAGTATATTGCGTCGGGCAACCTGTCTATACAGGATAATTGCGACGACATGGCCTGCGCAAAGCCGCTGCCGCTCTACGAGCAGCTGAAAGAACACGTGCTGCAAAACATCCGCTCCGGCGCCTGGCGCACGGGCGCGCGCGTGCCATCCGAATACGACCTGGTGCGTGAGTTCAAGGTCTCGCGCATGACCGCGAACCGCGCCCTGCGCGAACTCATGCGCTCCGGAGTGCTCGCGCGCGTCGCCGGTGTCGGCACCTTCGTCGGCGACTTCAAGGCGGCAGGGCATCCGCTGCAGATCCGCAATATTGCCGACGAGATCAGAAGCCGCGGGCACCGGCACCGCGCACGGCTCGTGACTCTCGAGCGCCTGATCCCATCGCAAACGGTGCGCGGCCGACTCGGCAGCGCCGCAGCGCACACGTCGGTGTTCCATTCGCTGGTGGTGCACTTCGAAAACGATGCGGTGCTGCAGGTTGAGGACCGCTATGTGAATCCGCTGCTCGCGCCGGACTATCTTGGCGTCGACTTTGAAACCGTCACACCGCACGAATATTTGATGGAGGTCGCGCCGCTGCAGCGCGTCGAGCACGTGGTGCGCGCGGTACTGCCCGAAGCGCCCATCCGCGCGCTGCTCAAATTGCGCGCGCACGAACCGGCACTGCTCATTGAGCGCGTCACCTGGAGTTGCGAGGCGCGCGCGTCATTTGCGCTCCTGTATCACCCCGGCAGCCGCTTCGAGCTGCGCGGCGGGTTTGCAGTCTAGAGATGTTATGAGAAGCGGCAGCTCTGCGCTGCGTACTTTAAGAGGCCAATATGGACAGTCACACCCGACACGATCCGACCCGGAAGCTGCGCGCGGCACATGGAACGACACTTGAGGCACGCAGTTGGCTCACCGAGGCGCCGCTTAGGATGCTGCGCAACAATTTGGATCCGCAAGTGGCCGAGCGGCCTGATGAGCTCGTGGTCTATGGCGGCATCGGTCGCGCCGCGCGCGACTGGGAGTGCTTCGATCAGATAGTCGCAAGCTTAAAAGTGCTGGCGGACGATGAGACGCTGCTTATTCAGTCCGGTAAGCCTGTGGGCGTATTTCGAACCCATGCCGACGCACCGCGAGTGCTGATCGCCAATTCCAATCTCGTGCCGCATTGGGCGACCTGGGAGCATTTTGCCGAGCTTGATCGCAAGGGTCTCATGATGTACGGGCAGATGACGGCCGGATCGTGGGTTTACATCGGCTCCCAGGGCATCGTGCAGGGAACCTATGAGACTTTTGTTGAGCTCGGCCGGCGCCATTACGGCGGGGACCTTACGGGCCGCTGGATCTTGACGGCGGGCCTGGGGGGCATGGGCGGCGCGCAGCCTTTGGCTGCCACGATGGCCGGGGCGTCAATGCTCGCGATAGAGTGCCAGCCGAGCCGCATCAAAAAGCGCTTGGAGACGGGTTACCTCGATGTCGAGGCGGCAAGCCTCGATGAGGCACTCACGCTCATTGCCCGTGCAGTGCGCGATAAAAAGCCGCTGTCGGTAGGCCTGTGCGCCAACGCTGCGCAAATTCTGCCGGAGCTCTTGAAGCGCGATGTACGCCCGGATGCCGTCACCGACCAGACCTCTGCACATGACCCCGTCAATGGCTATCTGCCGCTCGGCTGGACGCTTGCCGAATGGGACTCGCAGCGTGCGGCCGATCCTCAGGCGGTTGCCCGCGCGGCCAAGCGCTCGATGGCGCTGCATGTTGAAGCGCTGCTCGAGTTTCAGCGCCGCGGCGTGCCGACGTTTGACTACGGCAATAATATTCGCCAAGTCGCGCTTGATGAAGGCGTGCAGGACGCGTTTGCCTTTCCGGGATTCGTGCCCGCCTATATTCGGCCGCTCTTTTGCCGCGGCGTCGGACCGTTTCGCTGGGTTGCGCTCTCGGGCGATCCCGAGGACATCTACCGCACCGATGCGAAGGTCAAGGAGCTGATTCCGGATGATCCGCACCTGCACCGCTGGCTCGACATGGCGCGCGAACGGATCAAATTTCAGGGGCTACCGGCGCGCATCTGCTGGGTGGGTTTAGGGCAGCGGCATCGGCTCGGACTCGCCTTCAAT
>DATCBZ010000337.1:0-5239 GCA_036511555.1 Steroidobacteraceae bacterium | reverse complement strand
GGGAAACACCTTCAGGCGATCACCGGTAAAGTTGACGAGCGACTTGCCGTAGTTGGCAATCATGGAGTGGTAGAACGCGTCAATGAAGCGCTTTCTTTGATCCGGCGTCGCATCGCGCCAGTGCTGGCCGAGCACGAGCCGCGCCGCGTACTCGGTATCAAAGTGCGGCAACAGATCCTTTTCGACCAGGGCATCAATCTTTGAGGGGTCCTTGCGATACTCCGCGCGATTCGCATCCAGTTCCTTCAACATATCCTGCGCCGCCTTATCAAGCAGCGCCGCCGGGTCTGAAGCCGTGGCGTCCTGCGCGTTCGCAAGGCCCGCGCCCAGGATCGTGCATGCCGTCAGTGCAATAAAAAACTTCATTTCTTAACCTCCGCCTTATCCTGCGCCCTGCTGTCGTCGGGGCCTTTGCTCGCGTAGCCAGCAAAGAACTTATTGATGAGACTCTCAAGCACGATCGCCGACTGGGTCTGGTCGATGCGGCTGCCATTCTTAAGGAACGCATCAGAGCCACCGGGGCTGATGCCGACGTACTTGCCGCCCAGGAGTCCCTGTGTCTGGATGCTTGCGAAACTGTCTTCGGGTATCTGGTCGTACTGTGAATCAAAGCGCATCGTCACAATCGCCTTGTAGTCCTTGGCGTCAAAGTGTATGGCCTGCACGACACCAATGCGCACTCCCGCCATAGTAACGGGCGAGCCGGTCTTAAGGTCCCCGATGTTCTCAAAGCCGGCGGTCACCGTGTAGCCCGCCTTGGTGCTGACGAGCTTCAGGCCGTTGGCCGGCAGCTGCGTCGTCAGGAACAAGAGCGCGGCGAAGCCGAGCAGCACGAAGAAGCCGGTGCCGATCTCAAGGGCTCGATTAGATTCGCGCATGGAAATTCCCTCTCAAAGAAAGCAGGCGGTAAGCACGTAGTCGAGCAGCAGAATGAGCACCGACGAGGCGACGACGGTGCGCGTCGTTGCAAGTCCCACGCCGGCAGCGGTGGGTTGCGCGTGATAGCCCTCATACACTGCAATCAAGCTGCAGGCGAAGCCAAACACGACGCTCTTGACGATGCCCTCAACGACATCCTTCAGGCCGACCGCGCTTTGCATCTGCGACCAGAAAGAGCCGCGATCCACTCGCAAGAGCTGCACGCCGACGAGCTGCGCGCCAAACAGACCGATGATGCTGAAGATCGCCGCCAACAGCGGCATCGCAATCACGCCGCCCATGAAGCGCGGCGCGGCAACATAGCGCAGCGGATCCACCGCCATCATCTTCATCGCGGTCAGCTGATCGGTCGCGCGCATGAGGCCGATCTCGGAGGTGAGCGATGTGCCGGCGCGGCCGGCGAACAGCAGCGCCGTAATCACCGGCCCCAACTCCTTCAGCAGTGCCAGCGCCGCGGCGGTGCCGAGCGCATCCTCGGAGCCAAAGCGCTGCAACAGGTCAAATCCCTGCAGCGCGAGCACCATGCCGACGAACAGCCCGGACAGCATGATGATGACGAGCGAGCGCGCCCCGGCGTTGTAGATCTGATTGACGATCAGCACCGGGCGCGCGAGCGCCGGGCCGCACTGCGCGAGCATCCGCGCCAGAAACACGGCGACCGCCCCGAGTTTGCGCAGATTGCGCGTCACGGTCGTATCCGAGGAGGCGCTCGCGCTCATTCGTCTTCCACGGCCAGAAGCTGCTGCTCGTAGTCGGGCGCCGGATAATGAAATGGCACGGGTCCCTCGGCGCTGCCGTCGATGAACTGTCGCACCACATCCAGCGAGCTTGCACGCAGCTCCGCCGGTGTGCCGTGCGCAACCACCCGGCCGCCGGAGAGGAGGTAGCTGTCGTGCGCAATCGAGGCCAGCTCCGGCACGTCGTGCGAGACAACGATGCTCGTGATCCCCAAAGCTTCGTTCATCTGGCGGATCAGCCGCACGATGATCCCGCGTGAGATCGGGTCGAGGCCCACGAATGGCTCATCGTAAATGAGAAGCTCCGGATCCATGACGATGGCGCGCGCCAGTGCGACGCGCCGCGCCATGCCGCCGGAGAGCTCGCCGGGCATGAGATCGGCCGCGCCGCGCAGCCCGACTGCCTGCAGTTTGGTCAGCACCAGTGTGCGCAGCAGCGGCTCGGGCAGATCCGCATGCTCGCGCAGGGGGAAGGCGACATTCTCAAACACGTCCATGTCGGTGAGCAGCGCGCCGTTCTGGAACAACATCCCCATGCGCTTGCGCATCGCAAACACTTCGCGCGAACTCAGAGTGGCCAGCTCCCGCCCCCAGACGATGACCTCGCCGGCCTCGGCCGGGATCTGCGCGGTGATGAGTCGCAGCAGCGTCGTCTTACCGGTGCCGCTTGGGCCCATGATCCCCGTAATTCGACCGCGACGCACAGTCAGATCCAAGGAGTCAAACACGGCGCGCCCGTCGATCTCGTAGCGCACGCCACGCACATCAACAAGGACGTCGGCACCGGCAGCGCCCGGAGCCGGCGCGGAATTTGGCGAAGCGGTCAAGAAGTTGCCGTACCGCGCCCCATCAGGCCGCCTGGCTTTCCATTTTGGCTGCGTACTCGCCCGTCGTCGCAAGTCCATTCAGCTTCAGGCGGCGCACGAGTTCCTTTTGTGCGGCGCTGACGTTAGCGCTCTGCCCCGCCCAGCTCGTAAGCGCCGTGTCCTGTAATGCGCGACCGTAACTGAACGTAAGCGGCCACGGCAGCGGTCCCAGATTGTTCATGAGTGACAGATGCAGCGTCGCCTCCGTGGGCGACTGGCCGCCGGAGAGAAACGCGATGCCGGCCACCGCCGGCGGCACATGCCGCTTCAGGCAGCGCACGGTTGCCGCTGCGACTTCAGCGGGAGGCGCGCGATTGGCGGCCTTCTTGCCGGAGATCACCATGTTGGGCTTCAGCACCATGCCTTCAAAATCGATGCGCTGCTCAAAGAGCTCGCGAAACACCCTCTGCAGAACCTTCTCGGTCACCTCGGCGCAGCGTTCGATCGAATGCGCGCCGTCCATCAGAACTTCCGGCTCCACGATCGGCACGATGTCCTGCTCCTGGCAGAGCGCCGCATAGCGGGCCAGCGCATGCGCGTTGGCCTCGATCGCAAACCGCGTGGGCGTGCCATCGCCAATGTCGATGACGGCGCGCCACTTTGCAAAACGGGCGCCGAGCTTGCGGTATTCGATGAGACGCTCGCGCAGTCCATCGAGCCCCTCGGTGATGGTCTCACCGGGGAACTGGGCGAAGGGCTTCGCGCCCGTGTCGACCTTGATGCCGGGCAGAATGCCGTTCTTTTCCAGGTAGGCGGGAAAAGTCACGCCATCGCGGGTCTTCTGGCGCAGCGTCTCGTCGTACAGAATGACGCCGCTTGTGAAGTCCTTGGCGCCGGGGGCGGTGAACAGCATCTCGCGGTAGGCGCGACGGTGCTCCTCGGTCGATTCCAGCTTGATGCCCGCAAAGCGCTTGGTAATGGTGCTCGTGCTCTCATCCGCCGCCAGAATGCCCTTGTTCTTCACCACCATTGCACGCGCTATGCGCGCAAGTTCGCCGCGATTCATCGGTCACCCTCCGTTGATTAAGCCGGAAAGAATACCAAATCGGAGGTGCCGCAAACCCCTCGCAAGGCGAATAAGTCCCCGTTGCGCTTGGTGCAGCACACAATTAGTACTAAAATAGTCCCACATGCCTTTTGAACTCGAGCGCTAGCTCGAGCATAAGTGCCCGACAGGACCTGACAGCCATGCTGCGCATCAGCCGATTGACCGACTACGCAACCGTCATTCTGGGCGTGCTCGCCGAGGCGCCCGAACGCGTGCACACCGCCGCGGCATTGGCCGCGCGCACGCATATCGGTCAGGCGACCGCGAGCAAACTTCTGAAGCAGCTGCAGCGTGCGGCGCTCGTGACCTCGAGCCGTGGCCTGCACGGCGGCTATAAGCTGGCGCGCTCGGCGCGCGACATCAGCGCCGCGGCGATCCTCGATGCCCTGGAAGGACCGCTTGCGCTGACGGATTGCGCGGTCGGTCACGGTCACTGCGGCATCGAGGAAACCTGCCGCGTCGGGCGCGGCTGGCAGCGCTTGAATGTTGCCATCCGCAGAAGCTTGGCGGACGTCAGTCTCGCGCAGCTTGCCGGTCTCGATTCCGCGCCCATTCCTATTTCTCATCGCGAACTCAAAGATCAGATCGCCAACGACCATGAGTGAAACCACTAATCAGATTGAGGCGCTGCTCGAGCGCGGCTATCAGCTCGGATTCGTCACCGATATCGAATCCGATACGGTACCGCCCGGGCTTGATGAGGACGTCGTACGTTTGATCTCACGCAAGAAGGGCGAACCTGAGTTCCTCACCAACTGGCGCCTGAAGGCTTACCGGCACTGGCTGACGATGCGCGAACCGCATTGGGCGCATGTGAAGTTCAAGCCGATCAACTACCAGGGCATCTCCTACTACTCGGCACCGAAGGCCAAGAAAGACGGCCCCAAGAGCCTCGCCGACGTCGATCCGAAGCTGCTCGAGACCTACGCAAAACTGGGCGTGCCGCTGCACGAGCGCGCACGCCTGGCAGGGGTTGCCGTGGACGCGGTCTTCGACAGCGTCTCGGTTGCGACTACTTTCAGAGAGCGCCTCGCCGCCGCCGGCGTCATCTTCTGCCCGTTCTCCGAGGCGGTCCGCACGCATCCGCATCTCATCGAGCAGTACTTGGGCACAGTGGTCCCGCACACCGACAATTTCTACGCGGCCCTCAATTCGGCGGTGTTCTCGGACGGCTCGTTCGTCTACGTGCCGAAGGGCGTGCGCTCACCGATGGAGCTGTCGACTTATTTTCGCATCAATGCGCTCAATACCGGGCAGTTCGAGCGCACTTTGATCATTGCCGATGAAGGCTCCTACGTGAGTTATCTCGAGGGCTGCTCGGCCCCGATGCGCGATGAGAACCAGCTGCATGCCGCGGTCGTCGAGCTCATCACGCTCGATGATGCCTTCATCAAATATTCGACGGTACAGAACTGGTACCCCGGGGATGAAAATGGCGTCGGCGGCATCTACAATTTCGTCACCAAGCGCGGCGAGTGCCGCGGTAAAAACTCGCACATCTCCTGGACGCAGGTCGAGACCGGTTCCGCCATCACCTGGAAATATCCGAGCTGCGTGCTGCGCGGCGCAGGCTCCATCGGCGAGTTCTACTCCGTCGCAACCGTCAATCATCACCAGCAGGCCGACACCGGCACCAAGATGATTCACAT
>DATCBZ010000336.1:0-3097 GCA_036511555.1 Steroidobacteraceae bacterium | reverse complement strand
TGATAGTTCTGCGTCAGCCACGGCACCAGGAACGAGGTGTCGAGGCCGCCGGAATAAGCCAGCAGAATGGGCTGCGAGTCGGGGGGTTGCGGCATGCTCTGTCTCAGGTACGGAACAATGAATTCAGTCGCTCAATGAGCCGCTGCTGCGCGCGCGCGTCGGCAGTGGCCAGAAAAATCGTGTCATCCCCGGATATGGTGCCTACCACTTCCGGCCATTCGGCCTTATCCAGTGCCACCGCGACGCTCGCCGCCGCACCGATCATGGTGCGGATAACGGTGATCGTGGAGCCGGCTGCACGCACCGTGCGCACGAACTGCGAGAGCGCGCCGAAATCCCCATTCGCCCGGGCGATGTCGTCTGACGGGGCCAGGTAGCGGCCGCTGGCCTTGAGTACGCCGAGTTCGCGCAGGTCGCGGCTGACCGAGGACTGCGTGACTTCAAAGCCATCGCGCTTGAGCAACGTCGCCAGATCGCTCTGCCGGCGCACGACCCCGCCGCGCAGGATGCGCAGGATGGCGTTGCGGCGATCAATCTGTTGTCTATCGGTCAGCATGGCGACTCGTGCATAAATCATCATAAGTATGCATAAACATGCAAGGGCGTGCAACCGTCGTTGCAGGCTTGGTGATGCGATGCGCGTTAATCCCGCCGTGAAAGCACGGTGTCAGGCTGAGGACCACTACTTCCATGTCAAAGGAAATGCTCTAAGCGAGCACTGCCTACACACGCAGAGGTCCAGCGCAGCGGCCGTCCCCGGGCGCGCCGCCCTTACCACGTTATGTCAATTTCCAGCCCCGCTCATTAGGCCCAAAGTGACCGTGTAACCTGCTGATTTTAAAGTAGTTGTAAAATAACTTATACCTTTTTATCTGTCGGGTTCTTGTATATCATATGTGTCGGGTTTTTGTAGAGACGAAGATGCGAATTCGGAAGACATTGCGCGAGCGGGTGGAGTCGCGGATTGTCCGGAAGCGGGACAACGTGTTCCTTACGCGTGAATTCCGCGATCTCGGTGGCGAGGATCAGGTGCTGCGCGTATTGCGCAGCCTCGTGCGTGAGAAGCGCCTGTTGCGACTCGGCTATGGCGTCTACGGCCGCGCCATCGTCTCTCGGCTGTCCGGCGCGCCGATACTGAACAGTCCCAGTGGCTTCGCCGGCGCGGCGCGTCAGGCGCTCACCAAGCTCGGCGTGGACTGGGAGCCGACCGAAGCCGAGAAGGCGTACAACGAAGGCCGCTCGACGCAGGTGCCGGTCAACCCGGTCGTGCGGGTCAAAGGTCGATTTTCGCGGCAGCTTCGCTACGGGAATGCAGAGCTAGTTCTTGAGCGCTGACATCACCCTGCAGGAGGTGCTCGAAGTTCAGGCGCATCTCGGACTACCCAGCCCGGCGTTGGTCGAGAAGGACTTTTATGTCGTCAAGGGCCCTGGCCGCGATCGCGGCGCTCGACCCTGCGCCGCTTGGGCTCGCATTTGGTGGTGGCACGGCTCTGAGCCGAGCACATCGACTAATCCGCCGCATGTCGGAAGACATTGATCTGAAAATCACCGCGGACGAGGAGCCGTCGCGCGGAGCGCTGCGTCGCCTGCGTGAGAACATGACCGATGCGCTGCTTCGAGCCGGTTTCCGGTTCGATCCCGGCAACCTCGATCAGAGCTCGTGCGCCCGCTCAAGGCGCTGCTGCGTCTCGAGTGCCCGCGGCGCGCGCACCCGTGCGTTCACCTGAGTCGAAAGTCCACGTCGCTCCATTCTCCACACGGCGCCCCCAGATGCGTGGTCGGCAACCGTTCGATGCCCTGGATCGCGAGGCTCCGGGCATCAATCCGCGCCTCAATGCCGTGTTCCTTCAGATGCTCATTGGCGATCACCTCCCAGCGATCGCGCATGAACTTGATCTCTTTACGCCCCGACTCCAGACCGCGCTTGAATCGATCTGTGTCCGACAGCTCGATCGAGGCCTTCGGTCCTAAACCAGTCGGCGTGACCTCACGCGTAGTCGCATAGACGTGGGCATGGAAATTCCGCGCATCCCCGTTCCGGTGCGGCCGATGCAGCACAAAATCCACTGTCACGTTGTAGCGGTTGGCGATCTCACCCGCGAAGGCTCGCAGCAGCTTTACCTGCTCGGCTTTGGGAAGCTCGTGCGGGAGGGCTACCTCATGTTCGCGTGCGACCCGCGAATCACGGCGCCGCTCGGCCTCCTCGCCCAATTGATGTCCCGTTGCGCCGCCTGGGTCGATAACACGATTTCGGCATGAGCGATGCCGCTGCGCCGCGAGTAATCGAAGACCTGATCGAGCCGCCGGTCATAGAGCTTCTCGCCCGCTCGATAGGCCGCTCCGGCCACGGCCGACTGCCCCCTCGAACGTGACACGGGTTTATGGCTGTAGTGATCGATCGCCATGTGCCGCGCTCCTCCCTCGCCAAATCTCTTAAAGCCATTGCGCTGCTAAGGCCGCGTCGCCGGCCTTGAACGCGGGGCAGCTAGAGCGCCGGCAATCACGCTCACGCCTCAGGGGCACGATTCCGGCGCAGCCCCGTCAGTGGCTGGGGTCCAGGGGCGCAGGCGTAGGCCGGAGCCATTGACTCGTAGGTGCAGGTGCGCGCGCACTGCGCATTGCAAGTCGCACTACCGAGCGGTGATCGCTTCGGTGTATCTTCTGAAGCGCTGCGTCGGTCCGTTTAATCAGTGCAAATAAAAGGGGATTGTCATGGCACAGCCGAGCGTTCAGGGACGATTTCTGTGGCAGGCACATCTGGCCGAGGACGCAGCGGCGATCATCCCGTTCTACGCCAAGGTGCTGGGCTGGACGGCACAACCCTGGCCCGCCGATAACAAAACCACGATTTTTGCCGCCCACAGCGGGCCGGTCGCCGGGATGTCGCCGATGACCGCCGAGCGTCATGCCGCCGGCGCACGCTCGCAATGGCTGCCCTTCATTGGTGCCGACGATGTCGATGCCATGGTGGCCAGCGCCGAGAAACTCGGCGCGCAGGTTCGGGCGGCCGCGGCGGATGTCGATCAGGTGGGCCGTTATGCCGTGCTGACCGATCCGCAGGGCGCGCCGTTTGCGCTGTACAAACCCCTGCAGTCCG
>DATCBZ010000335.1:0-2248 GCA_036511555.1 Steroidobacteraceae bacterium | reverse complement strand
CGCGGACCTCGCCGGCAATGGCTTCATCGAAGCACTGGTACGCGCGCACCGCCGACAGGTTGAAGTACGCGTGGTAATCGATGGGATCGGCGGTGGCTATTTCTGGTCAAGCACGTACTTCAAATTGCGACGCGCGGGAGTTCCCATCACACGGTTCCTGCATTCGCCGGTGCCCTGGCGCATGCCGTTTCTCAATTTGCGGTCGCATAAGAAGCTGCTCGGAGTTGACGGCCGCATCGCCTTCATAGGAGGGCTGAATATCGGTGCGGAAAATCTCACACTCAATCAACCTCCTCATCCGGTGCACGACACGCACTTTTTATTGCGCGGGCCGATCGTCGCACAGATTATTCGTACCTTTGCCGATGATTGGCAATTCATGACCGGGGAGCATCTGGCGGGCGAGCGCTGGTATCCGGCGCTTACCGCCGCAGGCGATAGTGTTGCACGGGCGATCACTTCGGGTCCCGATCAGGACCTGGAGAAGATCGAGCTCATGATTCTGCAGGCTGTCGGCGCGGCGCGCTCGTCGGTGAAGGTGATGACGCCGTACTTCCTGCCGGATGACCGGATTATCACCGTGCTCGCACTGGCATCGATGCGCGGCGTAGAGGTTGATATTGTGCTGCCCGCGAGCAGCAATCATCCGACGCTTGATTGGGGCGCCCGCGCGCATATCGGCCCGCTGCTCGCCGCCGAGTGCAGAGTGTGGACACACGGCGCACCATTTGACCACTCGAAGCTCATGACCGTCGACGGCCGTTGGTGCCTGGTCGGCAGCGCAAACTGGGACATGCGCAGCTTCCGTCTCAACTTCGAACTGAACCTCGAGGTGTATCAGTCCGCGCTCGTACGAGAGGTGCAGGATTTGATTACGCAAAAGCAAGAACAGCAGCTTACCGCGGCGGCACTCAAAGCATTCTCATTGCCGGTCATGCTGCGCAATAATGCCGCGCGACTCATGCTGCCCTACCTCTAGCGCGAAGCGACTTTTAGGCGCGTTAGAAAATACGCATCCGCTGCCATCTTGATTGCCTCCGCCTGCGTAGGATAGGCATGGATCACCCGACCGAGCTCAGCCAAACCTATGCCCGCCGAGATTGCCACGGTGAGTTCGTTGATCATCTCCCCGGCATGCCGGGCAACGATGGTCGCGCCCAGAATCTGATCGGTGCCGTCCTTCACATGTATTTTTAAAAATCCCGCCTCATCGCCATCGGTCACGGCGCGATCCACATCGTGCATAAGGATCGTGAAGGTTTCGACAGGTATCGCTTGCTCGCGCGCCTCGCGCACGTACATGCCAACATGTGCGATCTCCGGATCGGTGTAGGTGCACCACGGAACCGTCAGCGCACTGAGTCTGCGGCGCCCGCGCATCAGTGCGTTATGCAATACCAGCCGCGCGCTCGCGTCAGCCATATGAGCAAACCGATGCTCAAGGCACACATCGCCCGCGGCGTAGATCCGTGCGTTCGTCGTGCGCAAAAAATCGTTGACATGAATTCCTGCGGTGGTGTCGTATTCGACCTGTGCTGCCTCGAGATCCAAATCTTCAACGTTTGGTGTGCGCCCCGTGCCGGCGAGAATCTCATCGACGCTGACACTAAATCCGCTCTCGTCGCTCACAAGGTCGACAACTTTCTGCTCCCCGGCTTTGCGCACGGCGACAACTTGCGTGTTCAAATGTATCTCGACACCGTCGTGTGCCAGCGAGTCGGAAAGAATCTGCGCGGCATCGCGCTCCTCCCCGGGCAGGAACATCGGGTCATCCTGTGCAATGATGACGTGAGAGCCCAGCCGGCAAAAAGCTTGCGCAAGTTCACAGCCCAACGGCCCACCGCCAATGACCAAAAGCCGCCGCGGCAGCGCACTCAGCTTGAAAACGTTCTCATTGGTCCAGTAGCCGGCTGCATCCAGTCCGGCGATTGCCGTTACGAGTGGCCGCGAACCGGTCGCAACCAGAGCCTTCTTGAAGCGCAATGTGGCCCCGGCCACACTCACCGCTGCCGGCCCCGCAAATCGCGCGGCACCGAAATAGACGTCGACCCCGTGCGTCAGTAGACGCTGCGCTGAGTCTGCGCGACTCAGGCGCGCCTGCAGATGCCGAATGCGCCGCATTGTCTCGGGAACATCGATGCGTACGTCACGAGGCTGCGGCACGCCCAAGACTTGTGCCTCGCGCATGCGCGCATACAGCTGCGCCGAGCGGATGAGCGCCTTGGACGGTACGCAGCCGTCATTTAAG
>DATCBZ010000334.1:0-2965 GCA_036511555.1 Steroidobacteraceae bacterium | reverse complement strand
TGATCTGCCGCAGGGCGTCACGGCGACCGTGACCGCAGATCTCGTGACGATCAAGGGCGCGAAGGGTTCTTTGACGCTGCCGCTGACCGGCGGTGTGGCGGTTGCGCAGGCCGACAAGAAGCTGAACGTGCAGTACACGGGCTTGGGCGCGATGCGGGTGCAGGCGGGAGCCACGCGCGCGCATCTTGCGAACATGGTGACCGGCGTTACCAAGGGCTACGAGCGCAAGCTTGAGTTGGTTGGCGTCGGCTTTCGTGCGCAGGTACAGGGCAAGAACCTGAATCTGACACTGGGTTTCTCGCACCCGGTGCAGTTTGCGATTCCCGATGGCATCACGATCGAGACGCCCACGGTGACGGAGATTGTCATCAAGGGCATCGACCGGCAGAAGGTCGGGCAGATTTCCGCAGAGATCCGCCACATTCGTCCGCCCGAGCCCTACAAGGGCAAAGGTGTGCGTTATGCGAACGAGCAGATCACGCTGAAGGAAGGAAAGAAGAAGTGATGAAGAAGGAAAAGCGGCTGCGCCGCGCCGTCAAGACGCGCGCGCACATCCGTACGCGCGAGATTGCCCGGCTGACCGTGCACCGCACGCCGAAGCACATCTATGCGCAGCTGACCGATGCGGCGGGCGCAAAAGTCATCGCCTCCGCATCCACCGTGCAGTCGGCGGTTGCAACCGGATTGAAGGGTACGGGCAATGTCGAGGCGGCGCGCGCAGTCGGACGCGCCATCGGCGAACGGGGCAAGGCGGCGGGTATAACTCGCGTCGCTTTCGATCGGTCGGGGTTTCAATACCACGGCCGCGTGAAGGCGCTTGCGGAAGCGGCGCGCGAGGCCGGACTCGAGTTCTAACGCGCTTTTCCCAAAGATAAGGTAAACACATGGCGAGAATGGAAAAAGGGCAGTCGGCGGACGAATTCGTCGAGAAGCTGGTCGCTGTCAACCGCACCGCGAAAGTGGTCAAGGGCGGCCGTCAATTCGGCTTCACCGCGTTGACCGTGGTCGGCGATGGCGCAGGGCGCGTCGGTTACGGTTTCGGCAAGGCGCGTGAAGTGCCGGTGGCCATCTCCAAAGCCATGGCGCAGGCGCGCAAGAACATGGTGAACGTGAGCCTGCGGAACGACACCCTGCACTACGCGGTCAAAATGGAGCAGGGCGCAACGCGCGTCTATATGCAGCCCGCCTCGGATGGTACCGGAGTCATCGCCGGCGGCGGCATGCGCGCGGTGCTCGAGTGTGTCGGCGTCAGGAACGTGCTCGCCAAGAGCTACGGCTCGCGAAATCCGATCAACGTGGTGCGCGCGACCATCGCGGCCCTTATCAAGGTGCGCTCGCCCGAAGAGATCGCGGCCAAGCGCGGCAAGAGCCTCGAGGACATCACGGGGTGAACGCTATGGGCGATAAATCGAGTCAGTTGAAGATCACGCTCCTGAAGAGCATTCACGGCCAGCTTGCGAACATCGCAGCGTCCGCGCGCGGGCTGGGTTTGCGCCGGCGACACCAGAGTGTGACGGTTTCCGACACACCGGAAAATCGCGGCATGGTGAAGATTGCCGAGCATCTGCTGCGAGTGGAAAAGGCTTAACCTCATGAGACTCAATTCCCTGAAGCCGGGCAACGGCAGTAAGCGGGTGCGGCTGCGCGTCGGCCGCGGTGCATCGGCTGGCCAGGGCAAGACCTGCGGTCGCGGCGTCAAGGGCCAGCGCGCGCGCAAAGGCGGCTATCACAAGGTCGGCTTCGAGGGCGGACAGACGACGCTCGACCGGCGCCTGCCGAAGTTCGGCTTTCGCTCCAAGATCAAGGCGACCCGCGCCGAAGTGCGCCTGAATGAGCTTGAGAAGCTCGCCGGCGCCGTCATCGACCTCGATGCATTGAAGAGCGCGGGCCTGGTCCCCACGTTCACCGAGAGCGCCAAAGTCATCCTCTCCGGCGAGCTTACCAAAGCGGTCACCTTGAAGGGCGTGAGCGCAACCAAAGGCGCCCGCGCGGCCATTGAAGCACTCGGTGGGAAGTTCGAAGGCTAAAGCGTGGCGACCTCCTCACTCACCAATCCGGTAGCCTCGTTAGGCGATGCGGCGCGCTATGGAGAGATCCGTGGGCGGCTGTTTTTCTTGATTGGGGCGCTGGTGGTGTTTCGCCTCGGCACCTACATTCCGGTGCCGGGCATCAATCCGAGCGAAGTCGCGCGTTTTTTCAACGATCAGTCAAACGGCATCCTCGGCATCGTCAACATGTTCTCCGGCGGCGGCCTGTCGCGCCTGTCGATCTTCGCGATGGGCGTCATGCCGTACATCTCCGCCTCCATCATCATCCAGATGATGTCGATGGTGGTGCCGTCGCTGAATGAGCTCAGAAAAGAAGGCGAGGCGGGCAGAAGAAAGCTGACCGAGCTCACGCGCTACATCACGGTGGTGCTTGCGGCGTTTCAGTCGTTGGCCGCGGCAGTCGCCCTGCAGAACGGCCACCTGACGCTCTACACCGGTGCCCCGTGGCTGTTCACCGCGACGATCACCATGACGACCGGCACGCTCTTTCTTATGTGGCTCGGTGAGCAGATCACCGAGCGCGGCGTCGGCAACGGCATCTCGATGATCATCGTCGCGGGCATCATTGCCGGCTTCCCCGGCGCCGTCGGGCGCACCGCCGAGGCGGTCAATACCGGCGAAATGCAGGGTCCGTTTGCACTCCTCCTCATTCTCATCGTGCTGGGCGTGACGGCCTTCGTCGTGTTCGTCGAGCGTGCGCAGCGGCGCATCGCCGTCAACTACGCGAAGCGTCAGGTCGGGCGGCGCATGTATGCGGGACAGACGAGCCATATGCCCTTCAAGCTCAACATGTCGGGCGTTATCCCGCCGATTTTTGCCTCGAGCCTGCTGCTGTTTCCGACCACGATCGCAAACTTCGTCGGCACCGGTAACGACAGCCGCCTGGGTGCGATCATGCAGGACATCGCGCAGGCGCT
>DATCBZ010000333.1:0-3199 GCA_036511555.1 Steroidobacteraceae bacterium | reverse complement strand
GACATATGTCGCATGAGTTAAAGACGCCGTTGGCGAATATTCGCGAGGGTACTGAGCTGCTCATGGACGGTGCTGTCGGTGAGCTTGATATGAATCAGCGCGAAGTGACCGGGATCCTGCGTGAGAACGGTATCAAGCTGCAGCGCATGATTGAAAATCTGCTGTCCTTTAGTGCCTGGCAGACGAGCAGTCAGGGACTTGATGCCAGCGAATTTCGCCTGCGGCCAGTTGTTAAGCAGGTGTTGGAAAATCAGCAACTGACGCTCCTGTCGCAGCGTGTGCGACTCGATGTTCAAGTCGAGGATGTGACGCTGGTGGCTGATCGCGGCAAATTGCGACTTATCTTGGAGAATTTGTTGTCGAACGCCGTCAAATACTCGCCCAAAGGCGGCAGCATCCATCTGCGCGCGAGCACCGCCGAACAGAACCTGATAGTTGATGTCGCCGACAGCGGCGCCGGGATTGCCCACGAGGACCGCGCGCACATATTCAATGCTTTCTACACAGGCCGCGCTGCGAAGGGCACCAGCCTTAAAGGCACCGGCATCGGCTTATCTGTAGTCATGGAATGCGTCGCGGCGCACGGCGGCAGAGTTGAGATCATCGACGGCACCTACTCGGGCGCGCACTTTCGCATCACCATGCCGATGCGCCCAGCCGTGGGCACCTCGCCCGCAAGCGCTGACTCCAAGGACCGACGCGCCTATGCTGCGTAGCAATCCAGCATGGCTGAAACCCGCGAGCGAGCGAGCGAGGTTTCGGCGCGGCAGCGCCCTAGCCGCAGCTTGGCTCGCGGGGACTTGCCTTACGGCTTGCACGGTAACGCCGCCAGAACATGACGATAGTAGGAATTCGACGCCGATCATCGATCGAGCGCAGACTTCGGCGAATTTGCTCGCAGCGCATGTTGAGGTGCTAGAAAGGCTCGCGCACAGTCCGCCGGCGCAACAGGCGGAGATTCTCGCGACGGCACAGCGCGACTATTCGATTGCGCCGACCCCGAGTCACGAGCTGCGCTATGCGCTGGAGCTGGCGACTCCCGGACACGCCGGCACGGACTTGCCGCAAGCCGAGCGCCTGCTGCGTGAGCTTATCGCAACGCCTGAGACGCTGGTTCCAGCCGAGCGCGCTTTTGCGTATCTCGAACTGCAAAAGGTTAATTCGCAATTGACCCTGGCTGCGGAAAATCGCACCCTTCAAGACAGCGCCGCGCGTGCGGATCATGAGCGTCTTAGCGCCGTCAACCGTCACCTGCAGTCCGAGATCGACGAGAACGTCAAGCTGCGCAAGGACCTTGAGGACGCGCGGGTCAAGCTCGACGCGATTACTAATATCGAGCGGTCTTTGAACGATCGCAAACCCAATACCGAAGGACATACACCTTGAGTCAGATAGGCAAAAGGAAGGCGCGCATCTTGGTCGTCGACGACGACCCGGGTCTATTGCGATTGCTCACGATTCGTCTACGCGCCGAAAGTTACGATGTTGAAGCGGTCGAAAGCGCCGCCTTGGCGCTGGCGGCCGCCGGACGCTTTCGTCCGGACCTCGTCATCTCCGATCTGCGCATGGATCAGATGGACGGCATCGGGCTCCTGAAAGAGCTGCAGAACCGCTGGCCGGGTCTCAAAGTCATCTTGCTGACCGCACATGGCACAATTCCCGATGCGGTGCAGGCAACCCAAATGGGCGCATTTGGCTTTCTGACGAAACCCGTCGATAAGCAGGAGCTTCTCGATCATGTGCAAAAGGCGTTGCGAATTTCAGGCTTTAGCGCCTCCGATGAGGATTGGCGCGCCGAGATCGTGACCCGCAGCTCGCTGATGGAGGAGCGGCTCGGCCAAGCGCATATGGTTGCAGGCACCGATGCACGGGTACTAATCACGGGTGAAAGCGGCACCGGCAAGGAACTTCTGGCGCGTGCGATTCACCGCGCAAGCCCGCGACGTAATAAACCGTTTGTCGCCATCAACTGCAGTGCGATGGCAGAGAATCTTCTTGAGTCCGAACTGTTCGGCCACGAGAAGGGGTCATTCACCGGCGCGACCCGCGCCCACCACGGTCTATTTCACTCAGCAGACGGCAGTACTCTCATGCTCGATGAGATTGGCGATATGCCGATGCGACTGCAAGTGAAACTCCTACGCGTCCTGCAGGAAAATTCCATCCGTCCGGTCGGCAGCACCGAACCTATCGCGATCAATGTGCGCGTGATCTCCGCAACGCACCGCGACCTGCAGCAGCTCATGACCGACGGGCAATTTCGCGAGGATCTCTACTACCGGCTGAACGTCGTGCATATCGAGATGCCGGCGCTTAACAGACGCCGCGAGGACATCCCGCTCCTGGTCGCGCACTTTCTTGCGCAGATCGCCAAGGAAAGCGGCGTGCGCAAGATCTATGCGCCAGAGGCAGTAGAACTTCTCGCCACCGCCGACTGGCCGGGCAATATCCGTCAGCTGCAAAACGTCGTGCGGCAAAATGTCGCCTTGTCGCAAACGCCCATTATCCCGGTCGAGCTCGTGCAGCAGTCGCTGGGCGGCGGTCCTGGCCGCCTGCCCTCGTTCGATGAGGCGCGGGACGAGTTCACGCGAAGCTACCTGTCGCAAATCCTGCAGATCACCGGTGGCAATGTCAGCCAAGCGGCAAGACTTGCGAAAAGAAATCGCACCGACTTCTACAAGCTCCTCGGACGACACCAGTTAACGCCCGAAGAGTTCAAGCAGCGTTAGCGCCTGCTGGGGTAACGCCTAAGGCACCGTCGCGGCGTTGCGTGAGAACTGCGCGGCGTCGATGCGATATTTCTGCAGCAGGTCGTACAGCGTCGGACGCGTGACCCCCAAAAGCTGTGCAGCTTAGGTTGGCACGTGCCACGGCCAGAGCCTGCCGGACGGCCTGCACCTCGGCTCTTTGGCGCGCGGCGCGCAGATTGAGGTACTCGGGGTTCTCCCCCGGGTCGGAAAGGCCAAGGTCGCTTGCCGTAACGACGGCAGCATCGGCCATTATTACGGCACCCTTGATCCGGTTCTCAAGCTCGCGGACATTGCCTGGCCAGCGGTGAGCCTGAATGGCGCGAATCGCGTCGGGTGAAAATCCCCTGGTCGCGCGGCCATGACGTTGCGCGCTGTCCTGCAAAAAGCATTGCGCCAACAACAGACCATCGCCCTGCCGGGCGCGAAGTGGCGGCACTCGGATCGCAACT
>DATCBZ010000332.1:0-3064 GCA_036511555.1 Steroidobacteraceae bacterium | reverse complement strand
CACCGACATTGCCGCGTCGGTAAATGTGCCCCGGCATGATGCCGAGCATCGCCTTGCCCGGACTGATGATACCGGCGCAGTTCGGGCCCACGAGCGTCGTGCGCCGCTCGCGCGGATAGCGCAGGAGGTAGCGTTTTACCGTCATCATGTCCTGTGCCGGTATGCCATCGGTAATGATGCAGATGAGCCGCAAGCCTGCGTCCGCCGCCTCCATGAGGCCGTCAGCGGCAAACGGCGGCGGAATAAAGGCAAGACTCGCATCCGCGCCGGTCGCCTTTACCGCCTCCTTGACCGTATCAAACACCGGTCTATCAAGATGACGCTGTCCGCCCTTGCCGGGCGTGACGCCGCCTACTATGTTGGTGCCGTAGGCAAGCATTTCGCGGGCGTGAAAAGTCGCCTTTTCTCCAGTGAATCCCTGAATGATGACTCGCGAGGTCGCGTCGATCAGAATGCTCATGCCGCGCTCCGCGCTGCGGCAACGGCCTTTGCAGCGGCATCTGCCAGGGTGTCCGCCGTGATAATAGGCAAGCCGCTGTCGCGCAGGATCCTTCGACCTTCATCGACATTGGTGCCCGCCAGGCGCACGACGAGCGGTACCCGCAGTCCGCGTGCTGCCTGCACCACTCCCTGTGCGACCCAGTCGCAGCGATTGATGCCGGCAAATATGTTGACGAGTATGGCCTTCACGCCCGGGTCGGCGAGCACCAAATTAAATGCGGATGCCACCCGCTCCGGGGACGCGCCGCCGCCGACGTCAAGAAAGTTCGCAGGCTCACCGCCTGCGTATTTGATCATGTCCATCGTCGCCATGGCTAAGCCCGCGCCATTGATGATGCAGCCGATATCGCCTTCCAGGCTCACGAAGTTAAGGCCGATCCCGGCTGCCTCAGACTCACGCGGGTCTTCCTCGGCCGGATCGCGCATCTCCGCGATCTGCGGCCGGCGAAACAGGGCATTGTCGTCAAATGACATTTTCGCATCGAGAGCGATGACTCGGTCATCGTGCATCACGACCAGTGGGTTCACTTCAACCATCGTCGCGTCAAGATCCCGCAAAGCCCGATAGCAGCCCATGATCGCGACCACCGTCTGTTCGACTTGTTTGTGGTTGAGGCCGAGGCCGAATGCAAGTTCGCGGGCTTGAAATCGCTGCAGACCGACCGCAGGCTCCACTTGAATCTGCAGCAGGGATTCGGGCTTCTTTGCTGCAATCTCCTCGATTTCCATTCCTCCTGCGGCGGAAGCAACAACCCTGATGCGCTCTATCTTGCGATCAAGAACAAGTCCTAGATATAGTTCGCGAACAAACGGCAGAGCCTTCTCAATGTAAAGCCGCTGCACGACTTGGCCGGCGGGACCGGTTTGCGCCGTCACCAGGGGCTTGCCCAGTAGCGCCGCTGCCGCCTCTGCCACTTCCTGGTGGCTGCCGCACAAACGCACGCCACCAGCCTTGCCGCGCCCGCCCGCATGTATTTGCGCTTTGACCGCCCAACACTCACCGCCGAGCTGTGCGGCAACGTAAGCGGCATTATCAGCCCCATAGGCAACTGCTCCCTTCGGCACCGGGACGCCAAAGTCAGCAAGGATCGCCTTCGCCTGATATTCGTGGATATTCATTTGCTTTTTGTGTCGCCTCGGGGGATAGGAATCTGGCGATGCCGAAGGCGCGCTCGTTCCTTTCGCATCCGATTTTATTACAGTTTCGGCGGCGCCATGGCGCGAAGTTACCGACTGACGGCGCTAGATCGACCGGTGCCGCCGCGTTCACGCACGTGCGTCGCAGAATCAGCAAAAGCACGCGGTGTTATGTCTCCTGGATGCTCGCACCACGGGCGAAGTCAGCCGCGCGTTCGCGCTCTGCCCGGGCGCCTTGCACTCAATGGCTCGGGCTCGTCGGTGCGGCTGCGGCGAGCGGCAATACCAATCGACTTGGGTGCTTGGCGTCGTGGAAGATCTCTATATTTGCGATGCGCGCATCCGCGAGCGTCTCGTAGCCGCTGCGCCCGCCCGCATTGTAGTTCTTCTGGTAATTCGGGGAATTAAGGGGCGCAATCGTCAGGCGCAGCCGCGCCCCAGCCGGGATCCTGCGCGCCGCCCAATTGAACTCAAAAGGGATCTCAATAATCTCGTGCGGCTTGAGGAGTTCCTCTTTGAAGGGGCCATGGCGAAAACGTGCGCGGCGGATGTCCTCACCCAGACGTACGCTCGAGCCGTCCGGTGACACCATCAGAACTTGCGCCCACAGGTCAAAGTCGGGCGCATCCGCTTGACAGACGAGGGTCAAACGCATTTGACCGGCCAATTCGGTGGCAGAGGGCAGCGCCTCGGAATGAAAAGAGATGGCACGCGGCTGCAAGCCGCGGAACTGACTGGTGGCATCTTCGTCGGTGGTGTATTTGGCGACGCTAAGCTCGGGCAGCTCGTGCGGATCGCTCACGATGACGGCCGGCGGCTCGCTGCGTCTCGGGGCTGGTGCGAGCCGGCCCGACTGGAACAGGTCCCTGGGCGTGCCCTCAGGATCGGCAAGGTAGAACGTCACGGTCGCACCGGATGATGCCGCTGCCAGGCTCGGGGCATAGCGCCATTCGTCTGCTCCCAACATGAAGTAACTGACTTTGTCATGCAGCAGCGCCGGCATCGGGCCGCGGCCGAGCACTGCGTCATACCAGTCCGCATGCAGCTTCCCCATGTCAATCACGGCGGCCTCGGGGATCCTCAGACCGTCAATGACTTTGACAGGATTTTGTGTGCCGCCATGGTCCCAGGGACCGATCACAAGATAGTGCTGCGCTTGCGCCGCGGCGACCGCATACCTCATGTGGCGACGGTAATAGCGCAGGGCGCCGGGTTGGTCGTCGTCGTAGAAGCCGGTGACCGATAGAATCGGAAAGCTCATCCGAGCAAAGTCTTCAGGCTTCGGCTCCGCGGCGAGGTTAAACGCCTCATCGCCAACATGATCGAGCCACATGTTCATGAACGAGCGCTTCTGCCCACGCTCGTCGGTCATCCACCAGTCGTCTGCGGCGATGCCCATTGCGGCATCGAGTTCGCCGAATGGCCG
>DATCBZ010000331.1:0-4447 GCA_036511555.1 Steroidobacteraceae bacterium | reverse complement strand
TTTTGATTGGGCACCAGGGTGTCAACGCCGTCGCGGTCGCGTACCACGACAAAGCGTCCGCGCAGTTCCTGCACCCAGCCGAAATTTTCGGTGCTGGTGCCGGTATGACCCGTGAAGCTGATGACGTCGCCTGGTTTGATGGATTTGTCCATGAGTAGGACAAAGCCGCTCACGAAGTTACTCGCGATCGCCTGCAAGCCAAATCCCAGACCCAAGCCGATGGCGCCGGTCAAGACGCCAAGCGCCGTGAGATCGATGCCGACCGTATTGATGCCGATCAGCACGCCGATGCTCACCAGCAGGAAATAGGCGAACTTCGAGATGCCGATGCGCGTCGAGACGGCAAGCCCCTCGACCCGCATCACTTTGCGCTCGATGGCGCGCGCAACGAGACTGCTCACGATCACGAAACCGATGACCGCAACCAGGCCCTTCAGCAGCTCCCACAGCGTGAAGCTCTTCTTTCCCGGCAACAGATTGATGCTGTCGAGCAGTCGCTGCGTCGGCGTGAACCAGCCGATGAGCTCGAAGCCGATCGTGACCGCAAGTCCCCAGGTGATGCGGTTCTCCCAGCGCCGGAACCACGACTGCGGTCCGACGAGAACACCCAGGAGATAAACGCCGATGCGCACCAGCACGAATGCCGTCGCAAGCTGCAGCGCCGTGTCGATTGCCGCGGTCTGCACCGAGAGCATGCCGAATGCTGCGTGCGCGAACAGCAGCAGCACCACGACGAGCAGCATCGGCGCCACCGCCACGACGCCGTCGAGCGTATGCGTGTGCCAGTCCTCCGTCTCAAGCGCAGGTTTTCTGCGCAGGTGCCAGAGGCGCACGACATGCGCAAAGGCGAGCGCCACAACGGCGGCGATCAGAATCACAGTGACCTCCGCCAGCACCTCGGGCGAGGTCAACTGCAGGAAGATGTCTTTGGCGCTGTAGGCGCTGCCGGCGCTATCCATGAACTGTCGCGCTTGTCAGATCAGGCATTGAGATCGGGAATGAGGAGGCTCTCGACGCGTGCAATTTGATCCTTCAGGAGCAGTTTGCGTTTTTTCAGGCGCTTCATCTGGATCTCATCGACGTGCATATCGAGCGCCAGACGCGAAATGATGTCATCCAGATCGCGATGCTCTATACGCAGCGCCCGCAACTTCTCGAAGTTACGGAAGAGCTCGCGGTCGACATTGTCTTCGATCTCCGCCATGGGGTTGGATGCGGTCGCGGTATTGCGCGTTAGACGGCCGCCGGTAACGGCCTTGGCCGCGGCTAGCTTAGCGAACCGGCCGCGGGGATGCCACGGCGCATTCAACTTATACTAACCGGATGACTGACACAGCTCTGCAGATCCCGGACTGGCGACAGATCGATACCGTGCTGTTCGATCTTGATGGCACGCTGCTTGATCTGTCCTACGACAACCATGTGTGGCGTGAAATCGTGCCGCAGGCGTACGCCGCGGCGCGCTCGGTCACGGCGCAGGAAGCGCTCGATGTGCTGAAGTCGCACCTGCGCGCGCGTGCCGGGACCCTCGACTGGTACTGCATGAATTACTGGAGCCGCGAGCTTGCCCTGGACGTAACCGAGCTGCATCGCGCCCATGCGGCGCGCATCGGCTGGTTACCCGGAGCACGCGAGACGCTCATCGAATTGCGCGCGCGCGGCAAACGGCTCGTCCTCATGACCAATGCGCATCCGCATACATTGCAGATCAAGGAAGAACAGCTCGGGATCAGGCGCTACTTTGACGCCGTATTCAGTTCACACGACTTCGGCGCGCCCAAGGAGGATGCGAGCTTCTGGCCGCTGGTGCGCAAGGTTGAGCGGTTCGATCCCGAGCGCACGCTGTTCGTCGACGACAATGCCGCGGTATTGAAGGCGGCGCGCGCCGCGGGCATCCGCTTTGTCTACGCGATGTGCCATCCGGACAGTTCGCGTCCGCCGCGCCTGCATCCCGATTTTCCGAGCGTGCACTCGGTTGCCGAGTTGTTATAGCACCTAATGGCGCGCGCGTGAGCCTCTGCCGGGCGGCGGTCCGCTTCGGCCGCCGCGACGCGGCGGTGGCCGCCCGCCACCGCCCGAGGAACGGGGGCGCGGCCGCATGCCAGGTTCAGCGTGCGGGCCGGGCAACAGATCCGTTGCCATGATTTCAGGCGTAATCGCGGCGTACGGAATCTTGTGACCGAGGTAAGTCTCGATCTCAGGCAATGACACGGCAAATTCTTCGCAGGCAAAGCTGATGGCGTCGCCCTCGGCGCCGGCACGCGCGGTACGGCCGATGCGGTGCACGTAATCCGGCGCATCCTGCGGCAGGTCGTAGTTGAATACGTGGCTGACTTCGGGAATGTGCAGGCCGCGCGAGGCCACGTCGGTGGCGATGAGAACGGCAAGTTTGCCATCGTGAAAGTCGCGCAAGAATTTCAGCCGCTTGTTTTGCGGTACGTCCCCCGAGAGCGCCTGAGCATGAAAGCCATTGGCCCCAAGGACTCGCTCGAGCCGTTCGGCCATGCGTTTCGTGTTGACGAAGATCATGGTGCGGCGCGCTTCGAACTGCCGCAGGAGCCCGATGAGAAGCGGCAGCTTCTCCTCCATCGACGGGTAATAGATGATCTGCCGCACCTGATCGACCGTCATTTTGTCGGGCTCGATGCGCACCAGCACCGGATCGTTCAAATGCTCGTAGGCCAGTTCCAGCACGCGATGCGAGAGCGTGGCCGAGAACAGCATTGATAGGCGCCGCTCAGGCGCGGGCAGGCGCCGCAGGATGTAGCGGATGTCGGCAATGAAGCCCAAATCGAACATCCGATCGGCTTCATCCAGAACCAGCACCTGCACGTGGCGCATGTCGAAGACATGCTGCTTCAGGTAATCAATGATCCGGCCGGGCGTGCCAATGAGCACATCGACGCCATCGGTCAGCTGGCGCCGCTGCTTCTCGTAGTCGACGCCGCCGAACACGACCGCCTGCTTAAGCCCGGTGTGACGCCCTAGGATCTCGGCGTCGTGGTGGATCTGGACCGCAAGCTCGCGCGTCGGGGCGACGATGAGGGCACGGATCGAGGTTTTCTGCCGGCCGTGGGACGGCCCGTTCTTGAGCAGAGCCTGATACATGGCCACCAGAAAGGCGGCGGTCTTGCCGGTGCCGGTCTGCGCCTGCCCCGCCACATCAAGCCCCTGCAATGCGCGCGGCAGCGTCTGGGCCTGGATCGGGGTGCACTTTGTAAACCCTGCATCGACGATGCCGCGCATCAGCGTCGGATCGAGCCCCAGGGAATCGAAAGTACAGAAACTGGGATCTTGCTCACTCATTGAAAAGCCGATTGCATCGATTGCACCCTCACTGGGACTTGAAAAAGAGATTCGGAAGCGCTACAAAGTAACCAAGCGGCGGGCATACATATCGGGCCCTGCACCTTCCCAGCCGAATTCGAATCCCTGAAGGCTCTAGTTTCGACACTCAATCTCTCTTTTTCTGAAGTGTTAGTGTAACCGTTTGACGGGTGCTTCAGGCACGGCTTTCGCCGCCCCCCGAATCGGTACCCCAATCCTCGAGATCCTATCCCACAACTCGTTGTCTCCCTTTCGGAGGTTAGATCGCGTGAGTAGCTCGCACATCGTGCACACCACGGATGCCACATTTGCACAGGACGTTCTTAAGTCCGATAAACCCGTACTCCTGGATTTCTGGGCGGAATGGTGCGGTCCCTGCAAAATGATCGCTCCGCTCCTAGATGAAATCGCATCCGAGTACGTAGATCGGATCAAGGTGGCCAAGTTGAATATTGATGAAAATCCACAGACTCCCCCGAAGTTCGGGATCCGTGGCATTCCAACGCTGATCCTGTTCAAGAACGGAACGGTGGAGGCCCAGAAGGTCGGCGCGGTGTCCAAATCGCAGCTGTCGGCCTTCCTGGACAGCAACCTGTGAGGGGCTATCTGGGTAATCAGGGCCGCAACCGGCCCAACAAGGGCCCGCGCCATCATGGCGGCGGCGGTGGCGGCGAACGCAACCGCGACGGCAATCGCAGTAACGGCCGTCCGGATGAGATGCAAGAGGCCGAGGTTTTCGATGGCGACAATGACTCCGAGGTCATAAGCCCGGCGGAGCTGTCGCAATCGCGCATGTCGATGAACCTGACCGAGCTCAAGTCGAAGCCGATTCATGAGCTCGTCAAACTTGCCGAATCGATGGGGATCGAAAACATCGCCCGTTCGCGCAAGCAGGACATCATCTTCTCGATCCTGAAGGCGCATGCGAGAAACGGCGAAAACATCTATGGCGACGGCGTGCTCGAGATCCTGCAGGACGGCTTTGGCTTCCTGCGTTCGGCCGACGGCTCCTATCTGGCTGGTCCCGACGACATCTATGTAAGCCCGAGCCAGATCCGGCGCTTCAACTTGCGAACTGGCGATACGATCTCCGGCCTCATCCGCCCGCCCAAGGACGGTG
>DATCBZ010000330.1:0-8509 GCA_036511555.1 Steroidobacteraceae bacterium | reverse complement strand
AATTTACGTTGTCGGCGCAGGGATCAATACCGCGCTCAAGGCCGCAGGTTCGCACGCGGCGAAATCACGGAGAGCGCGACAAGGAGGCGAACCGATCTGTCTCGCGCGCACAATAAATGAAAAATTTACGGCATCATCGTGGCGCCGGTCCTCGTAACAGACCGGCGCCACTTCGGTGTCGACGCCGTATTATTTCGGCGACGTATTCGGAGGATTTCCGCCAGCGCTATCGTTCTTCGGCTGACTGCTGCCTGTACTATCCGATGGGGAACTTGAGCTTGACGGGGCGGCCGACATTGAGTCGGAAGGCGTTGCGGGCGTCGCGGGCGTCGATGAGTCCGAGGACGACGGCGGCGTCGCCGTGTCGTTCGTGCTCGGCGGCGTGCTTGACTGCGTCGTGTCGGAGCTCGGCGGTGAGCTGTCCGGGGCGGTTCCAGTGGCTTGCTGTCGGGCACAACCGGACGCCAGCGCTAGAGCGCTCAGCGATAAGACTATTAGGGCTCGATTCATAAGGCACCTCGTGACTGGGAGACAATGCCCGGCCGGATTCTAAGCCTGGGCCTGATCACATAACGTCTGATATGCGACGGTGTTCCTCGTAAAAGTGCTCCCGGGCGCAAGCACCTCAGCCCGGAGCGGGGCTGGCCTGCCCGAATTACGACTGGCGTCTATGCTAAAAGGTGCAGCTGACGATGCGCCGAGACCTTGGATGCTCAAGTTTTATTATCACCCATCACCCACCCGCGCAAAGGTGGCGTTAATACCCGAAGAGGCAGCGCTGCCCTACGAACTCGTGCCGATTATGCTCGTTGACACGATACCATCGTCGACAGGGCGCAATGGGATTGGGCGCGTCTCGTGTCATTCATTATGGGAGATGGTGCGCGGGCAAATTACCGCACTGGAAGTGTCTGTTTGATGAGATCAGTGCGCGCCCGGCGGCCATCCGCGCCAGTGCGCTCAATGAGCGTCACCTCTTTAAGACGGAGATGGACGAGGAAGCGCCACGCAATATGCTCTGGCAGAACCTGACGCCGCACGCCGTCTGAGGATGTTGTTGGCATGCAGCGACGTCAGTTCATCGCGATTGCGTCCATGATGGCCGCCTCGATCGGCGCAGCTGGAGTCACTGCCGCAGCGAGCGCGCGACCGTTGCGCATCCTTATTTTGGGCGGCACACGCTTCATCGGTGTGCATTTCACAGAACTTGCGCTCCAGCGCGGCCACATCGTCACTCTGTTCAATCGCGGTGAGACCAACCCGCAACGTTTCTCTAAGCTTGAAAAGCTCAAAGGCGACCGCGATGGGCAACTCGATGCGCTGCGAGATCGCAAGTGGGACGCCGTCATCGACGATTCAGGGTTCGTGCCGCGACACGTGCATTTGTCAGCTGAGTTACTGGCGCCGAACGTCAGACAATATTTGTTCGTATCCTCGGTATCAGTGTACGCAAGCTTTGCGACACCTGCGAATGAAGACGCACCGCTCGCACGTGTCGCCGATGAGAGCATCGAGAAAGTCGATGATAATTCCTATGGTGCGCTCAAGGCACTGTGCGAGCACGCGGCCGCCACAGCAATGCCCGGTCGGCTCACCGTACTTCGTCCCGGCTATATAGTCGGGCCGGGCGACAACTCGGACCGATTCACTTACTGGCCCGCGCGTGCAACGCGCGGTGGCGACATGCTTGCGCCGGATGGGCCGGGGGATCCGATTCAGTTCGTGGACGTACGCGATTTGGCGCTATTTGCGCTTAATCTCCTCGAGCGCGGCGTCGCCGGCACGTTCAATGTGGTATCGGCGCCTGACGAATTCACTATCGGCGATCTTGTGCAAGCGAGCATCCGATTTGCAAACAAACTTGCGAAGCCGAGCACTGCCGCAAAGGCGATATGGGTTCCAACGGATTTTCTAAAGGCACACGGGGTTTCACTCGCAACCGACCTGCCAATCTGGTCCATCCAACCGGTCCGGACGCCGCCTTCGCTAAAATCAGCGTGGCGCGCGCTCTGCAGGCGGGTCTTGCGATCAGTACAATAAACGATACTGTGCGCGATACCCTGGCTTGGTATCTTGCGCTTCCCGAGGCGGAGCGGGCGCTGCTCAAAGCCGGGATTGATCCGGCGCGCGAGCAGGCCGTACTTGCCGCGTGGCGTAAAGCACAGAATCAGCCGGTCAAGTGATTGGTCTCGAGCGCAAGAGTGGTTTGCAGATTACTTGCAGCAAAACAAAACACGACGCGATTTTGAGGATGTTGGAAATAATGAAATTGAATTCAGCGATGCTACTGGCTTGGGGCGCAATCAGTCTTGTTACGATTTCGCCTGCGTGCGCCACCGCCGATGAACGGGTTGTATTGCCCGATGCAGTCATCCCGCAACACTATGACATTGCGGTAACGCCAGATGCTGCGCACCTGACATTTCGCGGCACGGTGCACATCGATATCGAAGTGCTGCGCCCTGTCAATACCGTGGTCCTGAATGCAGCCGATTTGAGTTTTGATCGCGTCTCGCTTGCGGAACGCAAAGATGTCGCGAAGGTCAGCCTCGACGCGCGTGAACAAACGGCAAGCTTTGCGTTCAGCACGCCGATCGCACCCGGGCGTCATGTGCTTTCGATCGACTATCGCGGCCGAATCTATCAGCAGGCTTCCGGGTTCTTTGCACTCGACTATGTTGGCAGCGACAATGCCAGCAAACGCGCACTCTTCACGCAGTTCGAAAATTCCGATGCGCGTAGGTTTTTGCCCTGCTGGGATGAGCCGGGGCGCAAGGCGACATTTACTCTCACCGCCACGGTCGCCACTGCCGCGACGGCAGTCTCCAACATGCCGGTCACGGCAACGGAAAAAATCGACGCGCAGCTTAAGCGCGTGCATTTTGCGCAGACACCAAAGATGAGTTCTTATTTGCTGTTCTTTGCTGCCGGGGACTTTGAGCGTGTGCACCGAGTTGTGGGCGGCGTCGACGTTGGGGTCATCGTCAAGCGCGGCGACGCGCAGCGTGGACGATTCGCGCTTGATACCGCTGTGCAGCTGCTGCCGTACTACAACGACTATTTCGGCATGCCTTTTCCGCTGCCGAAGCTCGACCTCATTGCGGCGCCAGGCTCGAGCGAATTCTTCGGTGCCATGGAAAATTGGGGGGCGATT
The DNA here is from genome assembly GCA_036511555.1 of Steroidobacteraceae bacterium. Classification (GTDB taxonomy): domain Bacteria; phylum Pseudomonadota; class Gammaproteobacteria; order Steroidobacterales; family Steroidobacteraceae; genus PALSA-1196. The sequence continues at coordinate 5,355 of DATCBZ010000330.1, read as the reverse complement.
CTTTATTTTGAGCGCGATCTGTTGATCGATGCGCGAGTCTCCACCGAAAGGGATCGACAGGACGTTGCTGTGGTCATTGCGCATGAGATGGCGCACCAGTGGTTCGGCGATCTCGTTACCATGGCTTGGTGGGACGACCTGTGGCTCAACGAGGGCTTCGCCTCGTGGATGGAGAACAAGGCGGTTGATCACTTTCATCCGCAGTGGAAACTATGGCTGCAATCGCAAGCGGGTGTGCAGCAAGCGATGCGAATCGATGCCGCAAACGGCACTCATCCCATCATCACTCCGATTGCGGACGTTTTGCAGGCGAGCGACGCGTTCGACAGCATCACCTATGTGAAGGGCGGGGCGGTGATCCGAATGCTGGAGAACTATGTCGGCGAGGATTCGTTCCGTGCCGGCGTGCGGCGCTACATGAAGGATCATGCCTACGCCAATACGGTTACCGACGATCTCTGGCGCGAGATTGACGCCGTCAGCGCGACGAAGATCACAGATATAGCCCACGATTTCACCTTGCATGCGGGAGTGCCGTTGATTTCGGCACGCGCCGCACGATGCGATTCAGGCACCCTCGCTGTAACCGTTGCGCAGACCCGCTTCGGGATCGACGACTCGGCCAAGACTGGTACCCAAACGTGGCATGTACCGATTGCGATCAAAACGCTTGGCAGCACGGATTCGACTCGCGTCCTGATTTCCGGTGCCGCCGGCACACGCGTGACACTGCCACAATGCGCGCCGGTGCTGCTCAACGCCGGGCAGGCCGGCTATTTTCGTAGCCAGTACACGCCTGCCGCTTTTGCGGCGCTTGCCGATCGCTTTGGCGAACTCGCACCGGAGGATCAGCTCGGCCTATTGAACGATTCTGAGGTTCTCGCCTCCGTCGGGACGGTGCCGATGGCGCAATTTCTGGGACTAACCCAAAAACTGCCGTCCGACGCCGACGGGATTATCTGGAGCGCGCTTACCGGGTCGCTGGTCGCACTTGATGAGTTGTATTCCGGTAAACCTGGGCGTACGGCATTTCGGGTCTACGCGCGCGCGCTCCTGGGACGTCCTTTGACTGAAGTAGGTTGGGATGCGCACGCGGGGGAGGCCGATAACGTGGCGATTCTGCGGGCCGCTCTGCTTAGCGCCATGGGCCGCTTCGGCGATGTCACCGTCGTGGCAGAAGCGCGACGGCGCTTTGCGCAGTTTTTGCGTGCGCCTGCGCGCATCGGTGCGGCTGAGCGCAGCTCGGTGCTGAAAGTAGTGGCCGAGAGTGCCAGCAGCGACACTTGGGAACAGATTCATGCGCTCGCGCGCGGCGCGGCGACCGAACTTGAGAAGCAGAACTACTATCGCCTGTTGGGCGATGCCGAGGCGCCGATGCTTGCGCGGCGCGCGCTTGATTTGTCGTTGACGGATGAGGTTCCAATCACGCTGCGAACTCTCATCATCAGTTCAGTGGCTGATAGTCATCCGGATCTTGCGGCAAACTATGCGATCGCGCATTGGGCTACGATTACCCGGCTGCTTGAGAGCGACAGCCAAGCCCAGTTTGTACCGCGCCTGGCCCGTAGCAGTAATGATCTGGAGATGATTGCGCGCTTACAGGAGTTTGCCGCAGTGCATATTCCGGCGACCGCACGCCGCAGCCTTGAGATGGCGGAGGCGAATATCCGCTACAACGTGAAGATCAGTGCGCATCTGCAGGAAATTGATCGCTGGATTGCCGCTGCATCGCGACCCCCACAGCCGTCATGATCCGCATTCATGCTTAGCTACCTGCCAAGCGCCTTGAGCGCGGCGCACGCCCAAGCCTCCGGCAAGGACTTTTGGATCGATCTCATGCAGCCGACGCCGGAGGAGATTGCGCGCGTCGAATCCAAACATGCCGTACACATCCCCTCGGCGGCGCAGCTAAAAGAGATCGAGTCTTCAAGCCGCCTGCGCACTGACGGCACCACTATGTACCTCAGCATGCCGGTTGTGGCGCATGGCGAAACGGCTGACGCCGCACCGGGATTCATCGGTTTTATCCTGTCGGCTGACCTACTTATCACTGTTCGCTATTCGGAGTTGCACACATTTGCCGAGGTGCGCGCTCGGATCGAGAAGGATCCCAAGCTGTTCGCTAGTGACACGACGTTTACGGCGCTCATTGAAGCGATGGTCGACTTTGCGGCTGATTTTCTTGAATCGATCGGTGGCAGCCTCGGTGGCATTTCGCGGCGCGTATTTCGCGATCGCGGCGAGCAGGCGCGCCGGGTCAAGCGGGCAACGCCGGTGCTGCGCGAGATGCTCATCGTCATTGGCGATGCGGGCGAACGCCTGTCGCAGATCCGTGAGAGCGTGCTCGGGTTGCAGCGCATCATTGTCTTTACCTCGGACACCGGCTGTGTGTGGCTGGGACCTGAAATTCAGGCACGCCTGAAAACGGTCCGGCGCGATCTGTCCTCCCTGGCGGACTATGAAACCCATCTGTCTGGAAAGGTCCAGTTTCTGCTCGACGCAATTCTCGGCTTCATCAGTACCGAACAGAACGATATCTTCAAGGTCTTGACGATCGCTTCGGTGGTCGGCATTCCGCCGACCCTAATCGCGAGCATGTATGGCATGAATTTCCACAACATGCCGGAACTTAGTTGGACCTGGGGCTATCAGTATGGACTCGCTCTGATCGCCGTGAGCGTGGTCACGCCAATATTGTGGTTCAAATGGCGGGGCTGGTGGTAAAGCCCGCGGCGCGACCCATTGCATTGCAAGGTAAGGAACCCAAACTATGACGCACCTAGATCATCCTGATTTAATGAGCTTGCTGCCGCGCATGGACTTCACGCGACGCGCCATGATTGTAACTTCACTCGCAACTGGCTTTGCGCTTGCCGTACACCCCATTTCGGCGCAGACCATCACGACAGCCAGCGACGGGTTGACCGCTGGAGAAGTGAAGATACCAACGCCCGACGGTGAAATCCCCGGTTATCGTGCGATGCCGGAAGTCGGCGGTCCGTTTCCGGTCGTGCTCGTAGTGCAGGAGATCTTCGGTGTGCACGAGCACATCAAAGATATCTGCCGGCGCTTCGCAAAACTCGGATACTTTGCGGTCTCGGCCGAGCTTTTCGCCCGCCAAGGAGACGTTTCAAAGATCGCTGACGTCAAGGACATCATGCCCATCGTCGCTGAGGTTCCCGACACGCAGGTCATGTCAGATCTTGACGCAACGGTTGCGTGGGCCAAAGCCACCGGCAAAGGCGACAGTGCACATTTAGGCATCACCGGATTCTGTTGGGGCGGCCGCATCGTCTGGCTGTACGCCGCACACAATCCAAAACTGCGTGCCGGCGTTGCCTGGTATGGGCCGCTGAACCGCAATACCACTGCACTGCAGCCCCAGCATCCGCTCAATGTGGCTGCCGACCTTAAGGCGCCCGTGCTCGGGCTGTATGCTGGCAAGGACAAAGGCATTCCCGCGTCCGATATCGAAAAGATGCGCACTGCTTTGAAGAAAGCACGACCGAAGAGCGAGATCATGGTGTATCCGGATGCGCAACACGGTTTCAATGCCGATTATCGACCGAGCTATAACGCAGCCGACGCGCAGGACGGCTGGAAGCGCATGCTCTCGTGGTTCAAAGACCATGGCGTGCGTGCGGGGTAGGTGGCGCCGCGGCGCCCCTCGAGGCGTTGGACACCCGAATGGTTTCTGGGAGATCATGGCTGCAACAGGAGTAATGCGCGATGGCTTCACGCAGCCCGAGTCGATTTGTCGCAGCCAGCGCGTACACCTACGCGGTGTCGCTGCGGGTACGGCACCCCGTGGTGGACCCCACGATTCTGACCGACACGCTAAAGCTTGAACCCGCACATAGCTGGAAAGCCGGCGCACCACGTCAGTCTCACAGTGGTGCCGCCGTCGCGGGTCAGTATCGGGACTCGTACTGGTCGGCGCCATTGCCGGGTCAAATGGTGGGTGGAGCGAGTTTGGCGCTGGAAATCTTTATGGCGCAACAGCTCTTACATCTGGGTCGGCATCGGGATTTCTTCGCTGACCTGCAAGCGCAAGGCGGCGAGGTATCGTTACTGGTCGAGATTGCCCCAATCGCAAACACAGTTTTGACTTTGAGCAGCACCGTTGCACGGCGCCTTGCGGACCTCAATATCGAGGTGGAGTTTCAGTTTCCCGGCGACTGACGCTGCGCCTGCAGCGAGGGCGTAGGTCGGGGAACGCGCACCACCCTGACGCGTTTAAACCTCACAAATAAATGACTTGAGGACAATGCTTATGATCCGCAAACAAATGCCGGCAGTTATTCTTGTGGGCCTGGCGTTGGCAATCAGCGCTTGCGAGCAGAAGGGCCCGGTTGAGAAGGTCGGAGAGAAGGTCGACCACGCCGTGGACGCCATAAAGAACGGCGGTGAAGAGACAACCGGCGATAAGATTCAGGATTCGGTCGATAAGGTGCAGGACAAAGCTGCCGACGCCAAGGATAAAGTGGAGGGCAAATAATCGCATTCGCTTCGGCCGCACGGCTTGGCGCGACGCGCTGCCGGCACGCGGTTCCATTTTGGGATGATTCATGGGTAAAGCGCGCCTCGAAGCCTTCAGCGACGGCGTCATCGCCATCATCATCACCATCATGGTTTTGGAGCTGAAAGTTCCCGACGGTAAAGATTGGGCGGCGTTGCGCCCACTCATCCCGCATCTTCTAAACTACGTTTTGAGTTTTATCTACGTCGGCATTTACTGGAATAACCACCACCATCTGCTGCACGCCGCGAAGAGCGTTAATGGCAAAGTTCTCTGGGCCAATCTGCACATGCTCTTCTGGCTGTCGCTCATACCTTTCATCACCGATTGGATGGGCGAGAACGAACTCGCGCCGCTGCCGGTGGCACTTTACGGCGCGGTGCTGCTGTTGACTGGCTGCGCGTACGTACTTTTGTCGCGTGCTCTGATCGACTGCGATGGCAAAGACTCGGCGCTCGGCCGGGCCGTCGGCAAGGACCGCAAGGGGATGACATCGCAGCTTCTTTACTTAGCAGCTATTCCGCTGGCATTCGTCAACGAAAGAGTTGCTCTTGCGCTGTATGTGCTCGTTGCTCTTTTGTGGTTCGTTCCCGACCGTCGGATTGAGCGCATGCTGGCTAAATAATCTGGCGGTGCGTTGCAGCAAGAGTGCAACGCAGCATTTTCGCTCTTCTGCAGAAAACAGCGGGATCTAGCTTGGATTTCTCATGCCGCCACGCGCACATTGAGGTTGCTCGTGTGCATCGCCTCGCATGCTAGACGTTCGCAATTGTGCAATCTGTGGATCAAGCCCGCAACATTGGCGCGCCAAGCCTATAAAATAAACAGCGAGCTCG
>DATCBZ010000329.1:0-2410 GCA_036511555.1 Steroidobacteraceae bacterium | reverse complement strand
TTCCGAGCAGGCGCGCGCGCTTGCCGATCTCAACCACAACTCTGGCTCCTGAGAGTTATGACACCTGATGCGGGGGGCGCCGGCCCAAGCGGCATCGGCATGCGGCTTCGAGCGGCGCGCGAGCGTGCGAACTTTACCCTGGTGCAGGCGGCGGAGAAACTGCACGTCGATCCAAAGAGCGTGGTTGCGCTCGAGGCTGAAGAATTCGAAATATTTGGCGCACCGGTGTTCGCACGTGGCCACATCCGCCGCTACAGCGAGCTCGTCGGGGAGAGGAGCGATGAGCTCCTGGCGCTTTATAACGAAACCACCCGTGCCGCGCTTCCGGTGCTTACCCGACTGCCGAGCACTGACCGGCTCGCGGATCTGCGCAAATTCGCCGTGCCGGCGCTGTTTGCTTTGATCGGCCTGGTGCTGCTCGGCGTCGTGTGGTGGGTTCTTAAAAGAAAGGGCTAACGGCGTGGCGCAGCAGATCCAGGCCATTCGTGGCATGAATGACGTGCTGCCTGCGCAAATCCGCGCCTGGCAGCATCTCGAAGCGTGCGCGCGCGACGTTTGCGAATCTTACGGCTACGATGAAATCCGCGTTCCGCTCATCGAGCAAACAGACCTCTTTAAACGCGCGATCGGCGAGTTCACGGACGTGGTCGAGAAGGAGATGTACACCTTCACCGACCAGGGCGGGGAGAGTCTGACGCTGCGCCCGGAGGCGACCGCGGGCATCGTACGCGCTGCGATCTCAAACGGCATGCTGCGCGGTGCACGGCATAAGCTCTGGTGCATTGGGCCGATGTTCCGCCACGAACGTCCGCAGAAGGGGCGTTACCGGCAGTTTTATCAGTTGGATGTCGAGGCCATCGGCTTTGCGGGCCCGGATGTCGATGCTGAACTCATTGCGCTAACGGCCCGCCTGTGGCGCACTCTCGGCCTGTCAAATGTGCGGCTCGAAATCAACTCCCTCGGCACGCCGGAGGCGCGGCGTGCTTACCGTGAACTGCTGGTCGCCTATTTCCGTCGCCACGAGGCTCGGCTTGATGCCGATAGTCGCCGCCGGCTCGAAGGCAACCCGCTGCGCATACTGGATAGCAAGAATCCTGATTTGGCCGAACTCATTGCCGGCGCGCCGCTCCTGCCCGATCACCTTGATGAGCCGTCGCGGGTGCATTTCGCTGCGCTGCGCGCAACCCTCGAACGCCTCGGGATTACGTATCGATTAAATCCACGCCTGGTGCGCGGTCTTGATTACTATTCGCGCACGGTCTTTGAATGGATCACCGATGCGCTCGGCGCCCAGGATGCAGTGTGCTCGGGAGGCCGCTACGATGGCCTCATCGCTCAGCTGGGAGGCGAGGCGACGCCGGCGGCTGGCTTTGCCCTTGGGATCGAGCGGGTCGTGGAGCTGCTAGTGCAGGCGGCGCGTGTGCCGCCCGCTGCGAGCGCCGATGTCTACCTGGTCGTGAATGCGGAGCAGGCGTCGGTTGCCGCCTTCGAGCTTGCCGAGCAGCTGCGCGATGCGCTGCCGCACCGCAGATTCGAATTCAATCTGGGCGGTGGCAATTTCAAAGCGCAGTTTCGCCGTGCGGATAAAAGCGGTGCGGTGCTTGCGCTCATCTGCGGCGATGATGAGATGAACCGCGGTGTTGTGGCGATGAAACCTTTGCGCCAGCAGGCCGGTCAGACAGAGTGCGCCCGGGGGGAGCTCGTAGCGCGGGTTGAAGAGCTCCTGGTGCGGCTGCACGAGCGTGCCAGCGGCTAGTGTGATTTGAGGAGATTTCGTGGACGATTATTTGTCAGAAAAAGAAGTGTGGGAGTGGCTGAAGACCTGGCTGCGGGTGAATGTGCCTTACATCGCCTCGGGAGTGGCGGCGGGTGTCCTGCTGCTTGGCGGCTGGCACTGGTGGCAGGGGCGCGCCGATCAGCGCGCGGCCAGCGCAAGTGCCCAGTATCAGCAGATTCTCGATGCGTTCGGGCGTCACGATTCTGCACGCGCGGTTACTCTCATTGACGCACTGGCGCGCGATCAACCCAAGTCCCCCTATATCGATCAGGCGAACCTTACCGCCGCGCGCGCGTTCGTTGATGCCGGTCAGCTCGACCAGGCGGCGCTACGCTTGACGACCGTCATGGAGCAGTCTGCAGATCATGTTCTGGCGCTCGTCGCGCGCGAACGATTGGCGCGCGTGCAGATTGCGCAAAATGCCCCGGACGCTGCGCTGGCAACGCTCGCTGCAGTCGACCCGGGCAGCTTTGCGGCGCGATATCACGAGGTGCGCGCGGATGCCTTGGAAGCGAAAAAGGATGTTCCGGGCGCGCTGAAAGAATATCGCGCGGCACGTGATGCGGATGGCTCGCGGATAGTTGATCCGGAGAGTCTTGATTTAAAAATCAGCGATCTGGTTGCGGACGAGCA
>DATCBZ010000328.1:0-4341 GCA_036511555.1 Steroidobacteraceae bacterium | reverse complement strand
GAGAACAAGCGCCTGATCGCCTCCATCGCATCCGTACCGGTATCCGACTGAGTGAATCCGATGCTGGGCCGGCTCATTTCGTATGCCCCCGCGTTGGTGGTCATGACGATGATGACGTGGCGGAAGTCAGCCTTGCGGCCGTTGTTGTCGGTGAGCGTGCCGTGATCCATGACCTGCAGCAGCAGGTTGAAAACATCCGGATGCGCCTTTTCTATCTCATCCAAGAGTAAGACACAGTGCGGATGCTTCGTGATCGCCTCGGTCATGAGACCGCCCTGGTCGAAGCCGACGTAGCCGGGAGGCGCTCCAATGAGACGCGAGACGGTATGGCGTTCCATGTACTCGGACATGTCAAAGCGCAGGAACTCGATCCCCATGGCGAGCGCCAGCTGCCGCGTCACCTCGGTTTTACCCACGCCGGTCGGACCGGCAAGCAGGAAGTTGCCGAGCGGCTTTCTCTGATCGCCAAGCCCCGAGCGCGCCATCTTGATGGCCGCGGCGAGCGACTCGACGGCGCGATCCTGCCCGAAGATCACGAGCTTCAAATTCCGCTCCAGATTCTTCAGCACTTCGCGGTCGGAGGTGGACACGCTCTTCGGCGGAATGCGCGCCATGCGCGCCACCACCTCTTCGATATGGTGCACTTCGACGGTGTGCTCGCGCTCGGCGATCGGCTTTAAGCGCAGCCGTGCGCCGGCCTCATCGACGACGTCGATCGCCTTGTCGGGCAGATGCCGCTCAGTGATGTGCCGTGCAGCCAGCTCCGCGGCCGCGCGCAACGCATCCACCGCATACACAATGCTGTGGTGTTCCTCAAAGCGGCTCTTCAAGCCCAATAAAATCTCAATCGTCTCCTCGACCGAGGGTTCAACCACGTCGATCTTCTGGAAACGCCGTGCGAGCGCATGGTCCTTCTCGAAGATGCCGCGGTATTCCTGATAGGTGGTGGAGCCAATGCAGCGCAGCTCGCCGTTCGTGAGCACGGGCTTAATGAGATTGGAGGCGTCCATGACGCCGCCCGAGGCCGCGCCGGCACCGATCACGGTGTGAATCTCATCGATGAACAGGATCGCGCCGGGCTGCTTCTTCAGCTCGGTGATGACGCCCTTCAGGCGCTTCTCAAAATCGCCGCGGTATTTCGTTCCGGCGATGAGGGCGCCCATGTCAAGTGCGAACACCGTGCAGTCGGAGAGCACATCAGGCACCTTGCCTTCAACAATAAGGCGCGCAAGCCCCTCGGCGATGGCAGTCTTGCCGACGCCGGCTTCGCCCACGTACAGGGGATTGTTCTTGCGCCGGCGGCACAGGATCTCAACCGTGCGCTCGATCTCAAGCTTGCGTCCGATCAGCGGATCGATTTTGCCTTCCTGCGCGAGGCGATTGAGGTTGGTTGCGTACTTCTCAAGCGCGCTGCCGCCCCCCTCAGGATCACGCTCCGGATCGGTCTGCGTGTCCTCCTTGTCGGTGCGCTCGTCGGCGATCTTGGAAAGCCCGTGCGCGATGTAGTTGACGACGTCGAGCCGCGCGACGTGCTGGCGGTTCAACAGGAACACGGAGTGGCTCTGCTTTTCGCTGAAGATTGCGACCAGCACGTTGCCGACGCCGACCTCCTTCTTGCCGCTTGACTGCACGTGAAACACCGCGCGCTGCAGCACTCTTTGGAAACCCAGTGTCGGCTGCACCTCGCGCTCCTCGGATTCCTCGAGGTGCGGGGTCGCCTGATCGACATGATCCTTCAGCTCTTGCTTCAATTTGGTCAGATCCGCCCCGCAGGCGCGCAGGATCTCGCGCACCTTCGGCGTATCCAAAATCGCTAACAGCAGGTGCTCGACGGTCAGATATTCATGGCGCGCCTCGCGGGCGCGATGAAAAGCATCGTTGAGACAGTATTCAAGTTCGCTTGACAACACGGTTGAACCCTTGGCCTTCTTAAGCCTCTTCCAATGTGCACATCAGAGGATGTTGCTGGTCGCGTGCATACGTCGTCACCTGCGCTACCTTAGTTTCTGCGATCTCATAAGTGAAGACTCCGCACACACCCTTACCCTTCGTATGGACCTCAAGCATGATCCGCGTCGCAGTTGTGCGATTGAGGCCGAAGAATTTCTCGAGCACGTCCACGACAAATTCCATCGGCGTGTAATCATCGTTTAGTAAAACGACCTGAAATAGCGGCGGTTGCTTGGTTTGAGGACGTGCCTCCTCAACGACAACACCACTATCGGGGCGACCAGGCTCAAGATCCGGCATGACGTATTTATATGGGTCGCCAAACGGCAACACAAGTGTAGTGTTTCGTGTATAAGTTTAACGAATGAAAACAATTGCTTGAGAGCGCAAGCAGCTGCCACGTATGATGGCCGGGACACCAAACCGAGTCCTCCGGCGCGGCACTGTGCGCCATGCGTCTGTCTAAAAGAGTTTTGAGGCCCATTCCTGCCATGAATACTGGCTCCTGGCTCAATCGCTTGCCCGCGTCGCATCAGTGGCGCGCCCTCGCGCTTGCGCGTGGACCGCGCATTGCCACTTGGGCGCTGGCGCTCGCCTTGGGTATCCAGGCTGCAATGATCGTGACAGATCTCGCCTCGGGCAACCAGTCCGGTAAAGGCAGCGCGCGGCCGCCGAGCCCGGCAACCGTTGCGCATCACGGCATCGAAGTCGCAAGCATCACCAACGCGCATTTATTTGGCACCGCGGCTGCCCCAGCAGGCAGCACCAACGCTGCTGATGCACCGCAAACGACCATGCAGTTGGTGCTGACGGGAATCATCGCCGGCAGGAATCCGCGCGTCGGCTTTGCGATCCTCGGCGAGAACGCGACCGCCGCCAAAGTGCACGCAGTCGGTGACAACGTCCCCGGCGGGGCGAAGCTGCATTCGGTCTACAGCGATCGGGTGCTCCTCGATCGAAACGGCCAGCTCGAATCTTTGACGCTGCCGCACCAGAGCAACGCCGTCCTGGGCGCCAATCAAGTGCGTGCGGCGGTGCCGACCCAGAACCCGGCTTTCGATCGCGTGCGCCGCCTGATCTCCGAAGACCCGGCATTGTTGAGCGACATCATGCGCAATCAGCCGGTATTGATGGCGGGAAAGCTGCATGGGTTTCGGGTCTATCCGGGACGCAACCGGCAAGCCTTCACACGCCTCGGACTGCGCTCCGGGGATCTTGTGATCGCAATCAACGGCACCCCACTTGATGATCCAGCTCGCGGGGATGAAATCTTCCGCACGATTGGTGCCGCGACTGAGGCACGCGTCACAGTCATGCGAAACGGCCAGCAGCAGGATCTGACATTGAACATGTCGCAGGTGGCGCAGGAAGCCGAGCAGGCGGTCGACAATGAACCACCGCCCGCCGCCATGCCCGAACCGGAACGAGCGACGCCGCAGCCGCAGCTAATGCCCATGCAGCAACCACCAATAATGCCGCAGGCCCCCGAGCCTGAGGGGACCGAATGATGAGAGGAACTGGATTGTTTGCAAGCTTTGCGCCGGCGCGAGTTCGCGCGAGCGGTGCTTGCGCGTTGCTGCTCGTCGCGACGACGGCGTTCGCCGCGCCGGAGTCGAGCAGCAGCCAGCGCATCACACCCAACTTCAAAGACGCCGACATCACGCAGATCGCCGAGGCGGTGAGCGCTGCCACCGGCAAGAACTTCATCATTGATCCGCGGGTGCGCGCACAGGTGACGATGCTGTCGCAGACTCCGATGTCGCCCGACGCTTTCTACCAGGCGTTCCTGTCGATTCTGCAGGTGCACGGCTTCGTTGCCGTGCCTGCGGGCGGCGTCATCAAGATTGTCCCGGACGCCAATGCGCGCCAGTACCCATCGATTGATCTACCGGACCACGTAAGCTCGAGCTCCGATGAAATCGTGACGCAAGTGATCGCGGTGAAAAGCGTCAATGCCGCGCAGCTGGTGCCGATTCTGCGGCCGCTCATTCCGCAGTACGGCCATCTTGCGGCCTACCCGGCCTCGAACATCCTCATCATCTCCGACCGCGCCAACAACGTGAACCGCATCATGCGCATCATCCAGCGCATCGACCAGGTGGGCGATGCGGATGTGGAGATCGTACCGCTGCAAAACGCCTCGGCGACGGAGATCGTGCGCGTCATCAATTCCCTGTATCAGCAGCAGGCGGCGAACGAAGGGGCGGCCACCGGGTTCAAAGTCGTCGCCGATGAGCGCTCCAACAGCATTCTGCTGAGCGGCGAGAAGGACACGCGCCTGCGTATGCGCGTCTTGATCGCGCACCTTGATACGCCGCTGCAAAGCGGCGGCGACACCCAGGTGCGCTATCTGCAAAACGCCGACGCGGAGAAAATCGCGGCGAAACTGAA
>DATCBZ010000327.1:0-2899 GCA_036511555.1 Steroidobacteraceae bacterium | reverse complement strand
AGCGGCGCCGCCGTACACATCAACGCCTTCAACTTTCCCGTCTGGGGCATGTTGGAGAAACTCGCCCCGACCCTGCTTGCGGGTATGCCGGCCATCATTAAACCGGCGACCACCACCGCTTATCTCGCCGAACTTCTCTTTAGGCGCATGATTGAGTCGGGTCTCCTGCCTGAAGGGGCCGTGCAGCTCGTGTGCGGTAGCGCCGGGGATCTGTTTGATCACCTTGACGGTCAGGACGTCGTCGCCTTCACAGGCTCCGCCAGCACCGCAGGTGCCCTGCGGCGCCACGCGGCGGTCGCCGAGCGCTCCGTGCGCTTCAGCGCCGAGACCGATTCACTCAACTCCTCGATCCTGGGCGAAGATGTGCTGCCCGGCTCGCCGGAGTTTGAGCTCTTCGTTCACGAAGTGGTGCGCGAGATGAGCGTGAAGACGGGGCAGAAATGCACCGCCATCCGCAAAGCCCTCGTGCCCGCCTCGCGCGCTGCGGCGGTGCTCGATGCGCTGCGCGCTGCGCTCGCGCAGCTCGTGATCGGCGATCCGCACCTTGCCGACGTCAATATGGGACCGCTTGCCTCCTTGGCGCAGCGGCAGGAAGTGCGCGCGCAGGTCGCAAAGCTCACGGCGGATGGCAATGTTGTCTTTGGCGGGGCCCTTGCGCTGCAACCCGCAGGCGCCGATCCTGAAACAGGCGCGTTTATCGCCCCGGTACTCCTGCGCTGCGAGGATGCGCGCGCCGCGCATGCGGTACACCGCGTCGAGGCATTTGGGCCGGTCTGTAGTGTCGTGCCCTACGACACTGCCGCCGATGCCATCGATCTTGCGCGCCGCGGCGGTGGCAGTCTCGTCGCCTCCGTATTCAGCGCTGATGATGCGCTCGCGGCACGACTGGTGCTGGGACTTGCGCCATTTCACGGGCGCGTTCTGGTGGTCAATCGCCATTGTGCGCAGGAATCAACCGGCCACGGCTCGCCGCTGCCGCACCTCGTGCACGGTGGTCCGGGCCGCGCGGGGGGCGGGGAGGAATTGGGCGGGGTGCGCGGCGTAGTGCACTATATGCAGCGCACCGCCGTGCAGGGCACGCCCGATACGCTCACCGCCGTGACCGGCCGCTGGGTGCGTGGCGCGCGACAGCGCACCCCGGATCTGCATCCGTTTCGCATCCCGTTCGGGGTTCTCAACATTGGCGACAGCTTCAACTCACCGGAGCGCGAAGTGACGCTTGCGGACATTGAGCGTTTTGCCGCACTGTCGGGCGATCATTTTTATGCGCACATGGATGAGGCCGCCGCCAAGCGCAATCCCCTGTTTGGCGGGCGCGTCGCGCACGGCTATTTCCTGATTGCGGCCGCCGCGGGACTCTTCGTCGAGCCGCAGTTCGGGCCGGTGCTGGCTAACTATGGAATCGACGCGCTGCGCTTCGTCAAACCTGTAAAGCCGGGCGATCGGATCAGCGTGCGCATTTCCTGCAAGGAGAAATCGTTGCGCGCGGGGGCCGGCTACGGCGAGGTGCGCTGGGATACCGAGCTTGTCAATCAACACGGCGATACCGTCGCAAGCTACGATGTGCTCACCATCGTCAGCGAGCGGGCCATTCCGGATCGGGTGGCCTGAGCATGTCGGCAGCCGCGACGGTCGACCTCGATCACTACCGCGCCGCCTGCCCGGCGCTGCAGTTTGGCGCGCCGCTGGCAGGGATCCTGGAGATCATCATCAGCAACGAGCCGCGCTTGAACGCCGCCGATGCGACGACGCACCGCGATCTGGCGCAGATCTGGCGCGTCATCGATACCGATCCGGCAGTGCGTGCGGTGCTGGTGCGCGGCGCCGGCGCAGACTTCTGCGCGGGTGGTGATTTTACGTTGATTGAAGAGATGATTGCCGACGATGCTGCGCTGTTGCGCGTGTGGAAGGAGGCAAGCGATCTCGTCTATAACCTCGTCAACTGCTCCAAGCCCATTGTCTCCGCTATTCGCGGCAACGCGGTCGGTGCGGGACTTGCGGTCGCGCTGCTGGCCGATATCGCCATCGCCGCCAAAAGCGCGCGCCTCATGGATGGCCATACGCGGCTCGGCGTCGCCGCCGGTGACCATGCGGTCCTCATCTGGCCGCTTTTGTGCGGTCTCGCGCGCGCGCGTTACTACCTGCTGCTCAATGAACCGGTGAGTGGCGAGGTAGCTGAGCGCATCGGGCTGGTCGCGCGCTGCGTCGAAGATGAAGCGCTGTATGCAACGGCGCTCGAGGCCGCCCGCAAGCTCGCTGCCGGCAGTGCAACCGCCATGCAATGGACCAAGCGCGCCCTCAATAATTGGCTCAAGGTCCAAGGTCCAAGCTTCGATGCGTCTCTGGCGCTTGAGTTTTTGGGATTTCGGCTCCCCGATATCCGCACCGGACTGGCAGCGGTCAAAAACAAGCGGCCGATTTAATACGGCGCGACTTCACGAACGACTGCAAGGGGAGGGCGATGCCGCCTCATCGGGTATTGGTCAGGAGCGTCTTTACGATCGCAGTCGTTTGCGGCGCCGCACGCGCCGCGTGGGCGGCCGGGTCAATCGGCGGATCCGTTGATGTCACGTCAGACTACATTTTTCACGGCGTGTCCGAGTCCTATGGCGATCCCGCCTTGCAAGGCGACATCCATTACCGCCGTGATGCAGGCGCGGGCGCTGCGGAGAATTTCATCGGTCTGTGGGGATCGACGATCAGTCGCGATGCGACCGGCGGTGGCTTCGAACTCAACGCCTACCTCGGGCGCACTTTTCTCATCTCATCGGACTCAAGCGCAACGTTGACTTACGTGCACTACGCCTATCCGGATGATCGCGACCGTCCGCATTACGACTACGACGAACTGGCAGCGGGCTGGGCCTATCAGGATCGGCTCTTTGCGACGCCCGCCTGG
>DATCBZ010000326.1:0-4658 GCA_036511555.1 Steroidobacteraceae bacterium | reverse complement strand
GCCGGGCCCGACGCGTTCACGCGGCGTCGTCGATTTTGTGGAGGCGCTGGCAAAGTCCGAAGGCACCTCATTTGCCGATGTCGAACGGGACTTCTTTACGACAATGCGCCCGACTTCGCTCATCAAACGCTTTGCGACTCCAGAGGAAGTCGCATCCCTCGTCGCCTACCTTGCAAGTCCGCTCGCATCCGCCACGACCGGGGCTGCGCTGCGGGTGGATGGCGGCGTTATCAAGAGCGCGATCTAGATCTCTGCGGAAGTAACGCTGCTCTCAGCGCGAAAGCAATGGCGTCACGATTGCCCCCAGCCGGTCGCTAGTCCATGTGGGTTTCTTGGCTTTCCAGCCATCATCGACGAGCCGGCCCGCTCGATCGATGGTGAAGTTGACGGGCAAGCGCCAGATGCGCCCGTAACCCGGGGCGCTCGAGTTGGCCATCAGGCCAACGGGGAACTGCAATCCTTGCGCCACTTTCTGTACATCGGCGAGCCGCTCGGCGGTGTCCAAACTGAAACCCAGTACCCGCAGTCCGGCGGCGGCGTGCGCCGCTGCGTATGCGGACAAGAGCGGCAGCTCTTCTCGGCACGGCACGCACCATGTTGCCCAGAAAGTCAGAATCACAACCTGCCCCAGAAGATCGATTGTTGAGATCTTCTGCCCTGCAAGCGTAGCAAGCGTTGCCGGCGGAGCAGCAGCGCCGACAGTGAGTGAATTGGCGTGCGCGCTGCGCGGCAACGTGCCATTGATGAGGACTGCGCCCCACACGGCGCCGTGTAGCAGAGTGCGCCGTTTGATGAGCGACGGGCCCTCTGGGGTACTCGTATCGCTAATGCGGAGCATCGCGCTCACCACTAGAGTGCATAACTGACCCCAACGGTTGCCGTCCAGCGCGGAAACAACTGATAGCCATACAGATTGCTGTACACCGGCAGCTGCGCGAAGCCGTAGACATGCAGCTTCGGCAGCACCTGTGCGGTCAAACCCGGACTCAAATAGGCAACGTTGCCCGCCGTGTCCTGGATATCGGCGAGCGCGCCCTGGTCACGCGACTTGTGCAGCAGATTCACCTGCACCTGCGGCACCCAGCTTGAATATTCTTCGTAGCGCACACCAAAACTCACCGCGGTCGAATTACCCGGCCGGTAGTCGTTGCCCGGCTCATCCATATGGTGCGCCACAGCGCTCTGGAACTGAGCGTTGACGAACATGTCGAAGTTCTGACTGATAGCCCGGTAGTAATAGGCCCCGATGATGACGTCCGTACTGCCGGTGCCGGGCTGCAAGCTCGCATCAAGGGGTGTTCCGGCATTTGGACCGGCATCAAAATTGACTGCGGTACCGTAACGTCCGGTTGGCAGCTTTACGCCCAACTGAATGCCAAGATTGTTCGTCGGCAGGAGTCCCTGGTAGCTGCCGATCAGGCGCACGTCGCCGATGCTGGAACTGCGCGATGTACTGAACGCCGGCAACGGTTGGGCGGAATCGAACTCGCCGTAGGTGGAGTGACTCCGCACGACATACGGCACGACCAGGTTGACGTTCCACGCTGAATTTGGACTGTAACTCACGCCGGTTGTGACATAGCGGTTGAGCGTGTCCCGCTCCAGTTCATCGCCATCGGGAACGCCGGATACCGAACGGGTGCCGCTGCGCAGTTCGTTCTGATGCAGATAGTCGTACTCAATGTTCAGTCGCCATCCCGGCAGTGCCGAATAACCCATCGCGGCATCCGAACTTAAGCTACAGCCGCAAGTCGCGCAGGCCATCGCAAGACGCGGCGCCATCGCCACTACCAGTAAAGATACAACCCACACCGCGAGTGAGGTCGGCGGCTGCCCGCTTAAAGAGCGGCCAAGCCGCAGAGCGCCCCCACGCGCCCGCATAGCCAATCTCATAAATGATGTACCTGAGCAGAAACGCAAAAAGGATCTGCACGATCGGTGCGCCTATCGAGGCGCGCCGATCGTGCAGCGGACGTTGCAGCGGGTCAGGTTACGGGTGGTCCGCGCGGCGACTGTTGGCGGTTGGGGCCGAAGAGTGCGGTGATCTGCCGGACCTCCCCTGGTGCGGGAAGGACCGGCGCGCGAGGCGCTGCGGCAACGAGCGGCAACGCCGGTAATGGCGCAGGGCCTGCACTTTGTGCGTACGGACAGATCGAACCAGCGTGCGAGTGGTGATGCCCTGCATGATCGTGGACGCCGACCTGCGGTATCGCGCTCGGCTGCGCGGGTGCGCATACTACGATTTCGGCACGGCCATCGACTGGCTCGAGCATGAAGCCCACCGGCATCAGCGCCCGGAATAGGAGCGCAGGCGCCATCCATAGCGCAAGCCGCACACGGTGGGTTCTCAGATAAGTCAATCCTGGGATCACGAGGGGAAGTTTACGTTAGCGCCGAGCCGGTTCCCATGCCCGCGTTCATTCCTTCACTCTGGAGCAACGCCCCTGGCATCATGGCGGGGCAAAAACGCCCTGGAGCGCATCACGGTGCGCGCAGCGTAAACCCCGCAGCGGCCTGCCACGGAGCCGGAGTGACCTTATGTGCGCTTTGCCGCGCACGTTTTTTGCTGCGCATGGTTCAATGCGGGTACCCAATCAGTCCACGACTTAATGGAGATTCAAACCATGGCATTTACCCTTCCTCCGCTTCCGTTCCCGCCTGCTGCTCTGGCGCCGCGCCGCATGGTCCAGGAAACCCTCGAACTTCACCACGGCAAGCACCATCAGGCCTACGTAACGGCGCTAAACGGGCTGGTTGAGAAGAATCCCAGCTTGAAGGACAAGTCGCTCGAAGAGCTCATAAAGCTTGCACATGGCAACGAATCCTTAACAGCGGTGTTCAACAACGCCGGGCAGCACTGGAACCACAGTTTTTTCTGGAAGTGCCTGTCGCCGACGGGTGGCACCATGCCCGGCAAGCTTGAGCAAAAGATCATCAACGACTTTGGTAGCGTCGAAAAATTCAAGGAAACGTTTAAGACGGCGGCCGTCGGACAGTTTGGCTCCGGCTGGGCATGGCTCGTATTGGGAAAGGACGGCAAGCTTAAGGTGACCAAGACTCCCAACGCCGCGAACCCGCTGGCAAGCGGCGAGGGTAAGGCGCTCCTCACCGTCGATGTCTGGGAGCACGCCTACTATGTCGACTTCCGCAACTTGCGTCCGGATTACGTCGAAAACTTCATGAACAAGCTTGCGAACTATGAGTTTGCAGCGAGTGAGTTGGCGACGGGGTAGCAATAAAGCACCTCAGTCACGCTGCGACCGACCGCACCGTCTGCAGGTTACGGCCGAGTCTGATAGGCGGACGGTCAGTGAGCGCAAAGGCTCGTGTGGATCCGCACTCGTCAACCGGATGCGGCGGCGCGCGTTACGTGAACATGCCGCGGCGTTGAGGGGCTGCGGGTCGCCCGCGTTAACCGGAGAAGATGCCATGCCGAAGCGGATCCTTCGAACTTGTGCGGTTGCCGTGGCGACCACCATTGCATCGACCGCCTGCACCTCCTTGCGGGTAAGCTCCGATGTAAATCCCGGGGTCAACGCATCGCAGTGCCACAGCTACGCCTGGGCCGGCGCCTTCCATGCGAACCCCGGGGTCGCACAAAACGTCGCAAACCCGCTGAACGAGACTCGCCTGCGTAATGCGATTACGGCGAATCTGCAGTCGAAAGGTGTCGCGCCAGCATCCGCAAACGCCGATTGTCTTGTCGGCTATGGAATCGGTGTGCAAAGCGTCCTCGAGGGAGGCTATCCATACGGACCGTACGGGTGGGGCTGGGCTGGTCGTCGCGGTTTTTACGGCGGCTGGGGCGGGTATGACTACCCGTACGCGTACCGTGAGGGCATTGTCGCTGTGGATCTGTACGACGCGCGCAGCCGTCAGCCGTTGTGGCACGCCGCAGTCGATCAGAATGTAGTGGGGCTTACGGGCGACGCCGCCGATAAGAAAATCAGGGAGGCGGTCGCGGCGATCTTCACGAAGTACCCGGGCTAGCCGACGCCGGCAGACGCCTCGTCTGCCCGAGCAGGCCGCCGGCCGGCGCGGGCGCTCGTAAAAGCAGTGCCTCGGGGCGCAACCGAATTTACTGCGCTCCCGCTGCGCTTTTCAGTGCGGCTTTTGCCGCCTCCGTATCTCCTTGTACACTCCCGTGCCGCAGACGAGCGCGCAACAATCGCGGCCGCTTTTTCGGGAGTCACATGGCTATCAGGTTTCATTCTCCGGGTCTGTGGCTGCTCTTGGCCTGCACGAGTGCCCAAGCGCAAGCCCCGCAGTCTGCCGATACCGCGGAACCGGGATCCGCTGTAGAGATTGCCAAGGCGACTACTGAGCCGCGCTTTTTGTCGCCATGGGTTTCGTATCTGCCGGCGTCGGCAAACGTCCCCTCGCCAAGAGCGTTTCTGGGTCGCATTCCAGGCGCCGCCGGCGAACTGGTCGACTCCGCCAAAGCGTACGCCTATTGCCGTGCGCTTGCCGCCGCGTCGCCGCGCGTGCGCACGTTCACCATCGGTCGCTCGGAAGAAGGCCGCGACATTGTCCTCGTCGCGATTGCCGATGAGGAGGGCATCGCGCATCTCGATGCGCTGAAGGCCGCCACGGCGGCGCTCGCCGATCCGCGCAAGACCGACGCGGCCAGCGCCGACCGTCTGATCGCAAGCTCACGT
>DATCBZ010000325.1:0-3318 GCA_036511555.1 Steroidobacteraceae bacterium | reverse complement strand
AAGACGGCGGCGCTTGCCACGCAGTACGGCGCCTACGAGCCGGTACCGGGCTATCAAGTCAATGGCGAACTGACACTGGGCGAGAACATCGCCGACAACTGCGGGCTTGCGGTTGCCTATAAAGCCTATCAGCTAGCGCTGGCGGGGAAAGCCGCACCGCGCATAGACGGCTTAAGCGGGGAGCAGCGTTTCTATATCGGTTGGGCGCAGGCCTGGCAGGCAAAGGTGCGCGAGAACACTGAAGTGCTGCGCATCAAGGCCGACCCGCATTCGCCACCGCGCTTTCGCGTGCAGGGAACGGTTGTGAACCAACCGCCGTTCTACGAGGCATTCGGCCTGAATCCCGGTGACAAGATGTATCTGGCACCAGAACAGCGCGTCATCATCTGGTGAGAGCTCGTGCGCGGTCTACGCCACCCGCACGCGCTTTCTTTATACCGCCTCGAGCGTATTTAACGTGCGCGTCTGCACCTCAAGCTCCTCCGTGACTTCGAGCCAGCGCGCTTCGGCTTTCTCCGTCTCACGGGTAAGGCGCGCTTGTTCGGCCAGAAGTTTTTTCAGACGCGGCTTCGCGCTATCCGCATAGACGTCCGGCGCATCAAGCCCGGCTTGAACTTGCGCGCGCTCGGCGGCGAGGCGTTCGAGGCTGCTGTCGCAGGCAGCGATCGCGTTGCGCAGCGGCGTTAAGCGATTGCGGCGCTCTGCCTCCTCGCGTTTGCGCTGGCGGCGCGACTCGCTCGTCTCAACCTTGCGTGTGGCAGAGCCGGCGGCCGCACTGTCGGCGTCCGCGAGCCATTTCGCGTAGTCCTCGAGGTCGCCGTCAAAGGCCACGGCGCGTCCCGCGTGTACGACGTAGAACTCATCGGCCACGGTGCGCAGGAGATGTCGATCGTGCGACA
The DNA here is from genome assembly GCA_036511555.1 of Steroidobacteraceae bacterium. Lineage (GTDB taxonomy): Bacteria > Pseudomonadota > Gammaproteobacteria > Steroidobacterales > Steroidobacteraceae > PALSA-1196. Next base: position 2,419 of record DATCBZ010000325.1, on the reverse strand, counting down.
CCAGGACAACTGCGCCCGCGTATTCCTGCAGTGCAACCGCCAATGCCTGGCGCATCTCAAGGTCGAGGTGATTGGTTGGCTCATCGAGCAACAGCAGATTCGGCCGCAGGTAGGTGACGAGTGCCAGTACCAGACGCGCCTTCTCACCGCCCGAGAACGGTGCGATCGGCTCGAACACCCGGCCGCCGCGAAAGCCGAAGCCGGCGAGGAAGTCGCGCAGTTCCTGTTCCGTTGCGCGCGCCGCAAGCGCTGCGCCCACGCGCCGCAGGTTCTCAAGCGGCGATTCCTTGGGTTGCAGTTGCTCGAGCTGATGCTGCGCGAAGTAGCCGATGCTCAGGTCACGCGCTTCGGTACGCGTGCCGGACAGTCCCGTCAGGACTCCGGCCAAGAGCTTCATCAGAGTTGACTTACCGGCGCCATTTCTTCCCAAGAGTGCGATGCGATCCCCGGGCGCCAGCGTCAATTTGACGTGCTCGAGAATCACGCGTCCATCGTAGCCCGCTGCTTGGTCCTCCAGCGCCAACAGCGGACGCGGCAACTTGAACGGCTGCGCAAACGAGAATTCGAACGGTGAGTCCACGTGTGCCGGTGCGATGCGCTGCATGCGCTCGAGCGCCTTTAAGCGGCTTTGTGCCTGGCGGGCCTTACTCGCCTTGGCGCGAAAGCGCTCGACAAAGGACTCCATGTGTTTGATCTCGCGCTGCTGGCGCGTGAACAGCGCCGATTGTTCCGCAAGTTCCGCCGCGCGCTGGTCTTCGAAGGCGGAGTAGTTGCCGCGATAGGCGTGCGCCATGCCGTGTTCGAGATTCACCACCCGATTGACCACACGGTCGAGAAACTCGCGATCATGTGCGATCAAGAGCAACGTACCCGGGTAGTCGCGCAGCCAGTTCTCGAGCCACAAGATGGCGTCGAGGTCCAAATGGTTCGTGGGCTCATCAAGCAGCAAGAGATCCGAACGGCACATGAGCGCTTGAGCAACATTCAGCCGCACGCGCCAGCCGCCCGAGAATTCCCTTACCGCACGCGTTTCATCGCTCGAGGCGAAACCGAGTCCATGCATGAGTCGGCCGGCACGGCTGCGGGCGTCGTAGCCGCCCGCAGCGGCGTAGCGCGCGTAGAGCTCGCCCAAGTGCGTGCCATCGTCCGGATTTTGCGTATCGGCCGTCAGCGACTCGATCTCGCGTTCGATGGCGCGAAGCTCCGGATCGCCATCGAGGACGAACTCGATGGCAGGCCTCTCGGTCGCCAGCAGTTCCTGCGAGACGTGCGCAATTTCAAGCTGCGAGGGCATCTCAAAGTTACCCGCATCCGGCTGCAAATCCCCGCGCACGAGGCTCAGCAGGCTTGATTTGCCGCTGCCGTTCTCGCCGGTGATGCCGACCTTCTCGCCACGAAATAAGCTGAACGTGGCGCCGGCAAATAAAAGCCGTGGACCGCGGCGGATGGCAACATCTGTAAAATTGAGCATGCTTGCGCCGTCAGGTCAGATGGATGAGAAGGCCGACCCCCGTCGTCACGCCCATCGCAAGCGCGCCCCAGACGGCGACTCGCCATGCGCCGACGGCTGCATTGGCGCCCCCGGCGCGTGCGGCGGATGCGCCCAGGATGGCGAGGAACACAAGCGAGGTGCCGGCAACCCAGGCGAAGAGCTGTTGTTCGGGACTCCACAGCGTCACCACGAGCGGTGCCGCAGCGCCTACTGCAAAGCTTGCGGCGGAGGCAAGGGCTGCCTGCGTCGGGCGTGCGTGCAGGACCCCTGAGATCCCAAGTTCATCGCGCACGTGCGCACCCAGCGCATCATGTGCCATCAGCTGCTCGGTGACCTGTTTTGCAAGGGCGGGGTCAAGACCGCGGCTCACGTAGATCGCGGTCAATTCCTTGCGTTCACCCGCGTCGTCCGCCTTGAGCTCTTTGCGCTCGCGCTCAATGTCCGCTTTTTCGGTATCCGACTGGGAGTGTACCGAGACGTATTCACCCGCCGCCATCGACATGGCCCCTGCCACCAGCCCCGCAGACCCGGCGAGCAGGATGCTGCTGCGGTCCGCATGCGCAGCAGCGACCCCCAGGATCAGGCTTGCGGTCGAGACGATGCCGTCGTCCGCGCCCAAAACGGCAGCGCGTAGCCAACCGATGCGCGTAGTGCGGTGTCGTTCGCGATGGCGTGGCGCCATGTTTACGGGCCTCCTCAAGACAGCCGTGAGGCCGCGGGCGGGACAAAATTGAAATTGAGTAGCTGCCGCAGCAGCGGCCGTACGACCTCACGTCGTACGGCGTTCGCAGTCGAGCCGCTTATCCTACCGGCACGCGCGCGCCGACACTCGGGCATTTGAGCCCTTAGGCGGTGCCGGCACCGCCTCTGTGCGGGTCAGTGTCCGCCAGTGATCGACGGATCGAGGTGCCGCAGGGCGCCGCCCGC
>DATCBZ010000324.1:0-7130 GCA_036511555.1 Steroidobacteraceae bacterium | reverse complement strand
CGCGCGTCCGCTTGGGTTGCGCGCAGCGCAAGTGCGGATGCGTGGCTTGCGCCTAATTCGTAATCGGTTTGTGTTTCAAGTGCGGCGGCGAAGCGTTTCTTGAAATCGCGTTGCCAGGTGCGCGCAGCATCCACCCAGGCGCACACCGTGTATTCGTACTGGCCAAGCTCCTGCACCGTAAAGCGCTCCCGCCACAGATCATTGACGAGCGGCTGTAACTGCACCTTTTGCCAGGTGCAGGATTTCGCAACCTTAAAAAGCAGGCAGCCGTCGATCTGATCATGACCGTCGGTGTATATGCGCACCTCAACGATCACCTCCTCGCCGATGACACGGCGGACCGGGACGCTGCCGCCGTCAATTTGCGGTGCGATATCATCGATAACGACGCGAATCGTTGCCATGGTCGCGGGCGCTTCTGAACTCAATCCGGCGTGAAGAAAAGTACGCCGAGCGGCGGCAAGCGCAGAGCAAGCGAATGGAAGCGACCGTGTGCCGGCAGCGGTGCCGCTTCAACGCCGCCAAGATTGCCGACCCCGCTGCCGCCGTACTGCGCTGCATCGCTGTTGAGTCGCTCGCGCCAAAAACCGCCGCGCGGCACACCGATGCGGTAGTCGCTGCGTAATGCGGGCGTAAAATTGCAGACCACCAGTACCAGTTTGCCATCCGGGCTTTTACGCAAGAACGCCATGACGCTTGCTTCGCTGTCGGTGCAGTCTATCCACTCAAAACCCTCCCAACTGAAGTCGAGCGAGTGTAATGCCGCGGTCGCACGATAAAAGCGATTGAGTGAGCGCACCCAGTTCTGCATGCCCGCATGCAATGGGTACTGCAGCACGTGCCAGTCGAGACTGCTGTCGTGGTGCCATTCGCTCCTTTGGCCGAATTCGCCGCCCATGAAGAGGAGTTTCTTGCCGGGATGACCCCACATGTAGCCATAGAGCAGACGCAGATTTGCGAACTGCTGCCACTCATCGCCGTGCATCTTGCCGATGAGCGAGCCTTTGCCATACACGACTTCGTCGTGTGACAGCGGCAGTACAAAATTCTCCGTGAATGCGTACCACAGGCTGAAGGTCAGCTGGCCTTGATGATACTTGCGAAACAACGGATCGGTTGCGAAGTAACGCAGCGTGTCGTGCATCCAGCCCATGTTCCATTTCAGCCCGAAGCCAAGGCCGCCCAGATAAGTCGGCCGCGACACCATCGGCCACGCGGTCGACTCCTCGGCGATCGTATGCACATCGGCACGGTCGTGGTAGACCGCCTCGTTCAGTTTCTTCAGGAACGAGACGGCGTCGAGATTCTCATTGCCGCCGAAGGTATTCGGAATCCACTCGCCGCTCTTGCGCCCGTAGTCGAGGTACAGCATCGAGGCGACGCCATCGACGCGTAACGCGTCGGCATGAAAGGTTTTCAGCCAGAAGAGCGCGTTGCTGGCGAGAAAGTCGCGCACTTCGGCGCGGCCATAGTTGAAGATCGCGCTCTTCCATTCCGGATGAAAGCCCTGGCGCGGATCGGCATGTTCGTAAAGGTGCGTGCCGTCGAAATAGGCGAGGCCGTGCTCATCGTTCGGAAAGTGCGATGGCACCCAATCGAGGATCACACCCAGGCCGCGCTGATGCAGGCTATCAATCAAATACATGAGATCCTGCGGGGTGCCGTAGCGCGAGGTGGGCGCAAAGTACCCCGTGACCTGATAGCCCCAGGAGCCGTAAAACGGATGCTCCATGATGGGCATGAGCTCCACATGCGTGAACCCCATGTCGAGCGCGTAGTCACCCAGTTGCTGTGCCATCTCACGGTACGTGAGTGAGCGATTGCCATCCTCCGGAACGCGGCGCCACGAGCCTGCGTGCACCTCGTAGATCGACCAGGGGGACGCTAACGCATTGGTTGCCGCGCGCCCCTTGATCCATTCGGCATCCGCCCAGGTGTAGCTCAGATCCCAGACTACCGAGGCGGTGCGCGGCGGAGGCTCGCAATAAAAGGCAAACGGGTCACTCTTATCGACGCGGTACCCGCCCTCGCGCGAGACAATCTGATACTTGTAAAGCGCGCCGGGCGCAACGCCTGGAATAAAGCCTGACCAAATCCCGGAAGAGTCCGGGCGCGCCTCCAGGGGATGCTTTGCGCCGTTCCAGGCATTGAAGTCGCCCACCACAGAGACGGCGCGGGCATTAGGCGCCCAGACCGCGAAATACGTCCCGGCAAGCTCGCCGCTCGTGCCGTTCGCGCGGCGCGGATGGGCACCTAGCTTTTGATATGCATCGAAGTAGGTTCCTTCCTTAAATAGGTAGATGTCTTGCTCAGTCAGCACCGCGCCAGTCTAGCAAGTACCATGCCTTCGCCGACCATTCTTTTAAAATGGTGTGCTGATGACCAAATGCCAGCCGGAAAGGTCGCCTGCGAAGCGGTAGCCGACACCGAGGCGCGGCAGCTGAAAGCCATGAATTTCCCAGGAAGGCAGCGCACCGAGCATGAAGCCCGGTTCAAATTGCAGGTGGCTCGCGCGCGTGCCGGCAACCGGCGGCCGTGGCGCATCGGGAAAGTAGTCCGCAAAGCCATAAACGCTCAGTTCGATCTCATGCTGCGCAATCGTAAGTCCGGTCGCGCGCCGCAGCTCCATGCCGTTGCGCAGCCGCACGAGGTTGTCGTTCGGCGTGCTCGAGCTTTTATAGACGACGTCCGCAATCAGCACATCGTTCAGTACCCGGACGTCAAATCCGTGCGTCCGCCATTTGTAGACGCTGGTGGTGCCAATGCCGAACAGCCAGCCGTCAAGATCGGTTCCTTTAAACGTCGCTCCAGCGCGCGCATACGGAAGCACATGCCAATGGTCGTCAAGCCGATAATCAAGCTGCAACCCTGGCACGAAGCTGACGGCGTCCAAATGCGCGGGCAACTGTGAGTGCACGATGTCGAATGGTGAGTAGTTGAAAAAGCCCACTGCGACCGGCAGCGTCAGATTAAGGGCCGGGGCATCGGCGCTTGCGGCCCGTAACGAGTAACTGAAAGGCAGACGGTAGACGAGCAGCGTACGTCCGGACACATCATAGACGCCTGAACCAAGCTCGGTTGCAAACACGTAGCTGCCCGCCTGGCTTGCGGCCGGTTCGGCAGGGGGTGCCGCGCCGGCGGCGGCTGCCCAATACAACCCGCCTGCAATAAAGAAAATCGTGCGTTTCATGGCTATGATGCGCACCGTGCACCAAATACCACGAGGCAGGCAAGCCATTGACCAAGGCTGATTCCAACCGGCCGCTTGTGATCGGGCACCGCGGCGCCTGCGGCTACGTTCCCGAACACACGCTGACGTCTTATTTCGTTGCGATTCAACAAGGCGCCGACTACGTCGAGCCTGACCTCGTCATGACGCGTGACGCGGTACTGGTCGCGCGCCACGAAAATGAAATCGGCGCCAGTACCAATGTCGCAGACCACGTCGAGTTCGCAACGCGGCGCAAAACCAAAGTCGTCGATGGCGTCACGATAGAGGGCTGGTTCACCGAAGACTTTACGCTTGCGGAATTGAAGTCGCTGCGCGCGCGCGAGCGCATCGCCGATGTGCGGCCGGACAACGTGCGCTTCGATGGCCAGTTCGAGATTCCGACGTTCGAGGAGATCCTCGCACTGGTGCGCGCTGTTGAGAGCGAGCGCCGCGTGCGCGCGGAACTGCTGGGGCTGCCGGCACCACCGCGCATCGGCGTCTATCCGGAGACCAAGCACCCAAGCTATTTCAGAGGCTTGAATCTTGCGCTCGAGGAGCCGCTGCTTGCGGCGCTGGCGCGTTGGGACTTTGCAGGTCCTGATGCGCCGGTGTTTCTGCAGTCGTTCGAAGTGAGTAACCTCATGGCCTTGCGTAAGCTCTCACCGCTACCGATCGTGCAGCTCGTCGAGTCGGAGGGTCAGCCATATGATTTTGTAGTCAGTGGCGATCCGCGCAGTTATGCGGACCTCATGACTCCGGCAGGTCTTGCCAAGATCGCGCGCTACGCCAACGTCATTGGCGTCAACAAGACGCTCATCATTCCAAGGAACGCGGATGATTCGCTCGGGCGGCCGACGAGCCTCGTCGCGGCTGCGCACGCACAGGGTCTGTCGGTGCACGGCTGGACATTTCGCGCCGAGAACTATTTTCTGCCGCGGCGCCTGCGCTCGAGTAGCGCGCGCGCGCGTCGCGGCAATCTTGCCGCGGAACTTGCAGCCTATCTCGGCGCCGGTATGGACGGCTTTTTCACGGACCAGCCGGATTTGGGCGTGCGCGGACGCGACGCCTATCTTGCGCTGCATTAGCTGCCAAGACGCGCCTTGATCGCATCGAGCTCGGCGCGCATTTGCCGCACTTCCTGTTCGAGGCGCTCGATCCGGCTGGGTCCTGCGGCAGCGGGCGCATCATGCGCTTCGGGCAGCGGCGCAGTGCTGGCAATCTCGCCGCTGAATAAATGCGCGTAGCGCGAGTCGCGTCGGCCCGGTTCGCGCGGCAAGCGCGCAACGAACGGACCATCGGCGCGGGTGGCGAGCGCCTCGAGCGTTGCGTCGACCACAGCCGGATCGGCAAGCGGCGCCATGCGGCTCGCGCGCGTGCGCAACTCCCCCGGGGTCTGCGGCCCGCGCAGCAATAACTCACAGACGATCGCAAGCTCCTGCGCAGAGAACTTGAGCGTGCCGTATTCGCTGTTGCAGAACCGGTGTTGGTATTTTGGCACGCGGCTGCCGAAGCCTGATTTTTCCATGACGAAGTGGCGGCGCGCCAAAGCATCGACGAGGTGCTGCACGGTCGGCTCGTCAAGCGCCAACAGGGGGTCGCGATTGCTCTTCTGGTTGCAGGCGTTCGTCAGGGCATTCAACGACAGCGGATATTGATCGGGCGTCGTGATCTGCTTCTCGATGAGGCAGCCGACGACGCGTGCCTCCGCGGCACTGAGCTCAATGTTCATGCACGCATGATACGCGGCGCAGCCTCGATCGCCGCCAGCATTTTTCGCGTGCGCACTGCCGTCTCATGAGCTTCCGTCACGACCGCCGCGGCTGGCACGGGGTGCGCCAAAAGATAGCCCTGCACGCCAACCGGGGCGTACTGCGCGAGCACGGCAAGCTGTTCTACACGCTCCACCCCTTCAGCCATGACCTGCAGGCCCAAGCCATGACAGAGCATGATGATCGAGCGGGCGATGGCGGCGGAGCGCGGATTGGAATCCACCGATTCGACCACGGTGCGATCGAGTTTGACGCGCGTGATCGGCAGCTGCTCAAGAGAGGTGAGCGAGGAATAGCCACTGCCGAAATCATCCAGCGCCACGGAAACGCCGAGCGCCCGCAGGCGTCGCAGCGCCTCAATAGTCGCAGCGCCGGTCTGAAACACGGTCTCAGTGAGTTCAAGTTCAAGCGCGCTTGGCGGCAGGCCGGTCGCGGCGAGCGCCTGCGTGACCTGTTCGACGAAGGCGTTCTCCATGAATTGCATCGGGGAGACATTGATGGCGACGCAGGCGTGGTGCCAGCCCTGCTCGCGCCAGCGTACGACCGCTTCAGTCGCCGTGCGCAGCACCCATTCGGTCAGTTCGCGGATGAGTCCGGTTTTCTCGGCGATGTGAATGAATTCTGTGGCGGTTGCGATGCGGCCGTCCGGTTTCTTCCAGCGCAACAGCGCCTCAACGCCGATGGTTTCAATCGTGTGCAGCGCCAACTGCGGTTGATACATCAGCATCAGATCGCCGGCTTCCACGGCGCGCCGCAACGACTGCTCGAGTCGAAAACGTTGAGCGGCGGCGTCGTAGAGTGCCGGTCGGTAGAAGGTGAAGCGGTTACGGCCCAATTCCTTGGCGCGGAACAAGGCAACGTCGGCGGCGCGCAGCAGCGCTTCGGAATCGGCCGCATGGTCCGGATAAACACTGGCGCCGATGCTGGCGCTGGTGGAGAGAATCCGCCCGTCCACCGACAGCGGTGCCTGCAGCGCTGCGACCAGCGCGCCTGCGAGTTCGTCAACTTCGTCAAAGGATTTGACGTCCTGCATCAGCACGGTGAATTCATCGCCGCCCAGGCGCGCGAGCAGCGCGCGCATGCCCGTGACGCTGCGCAAGCGCTCGGTGATGCTTTGCAGCACGCGGTCTCCAAAATTGTGGCCGAGCGTGTCGTTGATGGATTTGAAATTGTCGAGATCCACGAACAACAGTGCCACGCGCTGGCCGGTCGCTGCGGCATGCGTCAGCGCTGCGGCAAGGCAGGTGGAGAGCTGGCGCCGATTGGGTAACTGCGTCAGGGGATCATGGTGCGCCAGGTGATGCAGCTGCTGCGTACGCTCGGCGACATGCCGCTCGAGCTCCGCCTGATGGGCGAGAAGGTCGCCCTCGGCGTGCGCAATCTGATCGGCCATGGCGTTAAAGGATTCGGCCAGCGCATCGATTTCGGCCGACCCGCCGCGCGGCGCGCGCGCGGCGCGATTGCCCGCCGCAAGCTCGCGCGTGGCCGCGGTCAGGCGGCGCACCGGTACGGTGATGCTCAAAGAGAAGAGGAGCGAGACCACCAGCACCACGCTCAATACGGCAATCCCGGTGTTCGTCAGCGTTTGCACGGCAAGTTCCGCGGCAGTCGCGGCGCGGCCGGCGGCCGCGAGGAGATCGCGGCGCGCCGGATCTTGCAGCTGCGTCTGTGCGGCGGCGACAAGCGTCACGCCCGCATCCATGAAACTGCGCCGCGCCGGATGATTCAGGGCATCGAAGTTTGTGATGGCGCGGCTTAGCCGCACGCTTGCGTTGAAGTCCTCACGCACAAGTTCAAGCCAAGCGCGGCCGGGCGAGCGCGACAGCTCAGCACTGTGGCGCGCCAGCGCAGCGGCAAACGCCTTTTCTTGAATCTCAATTGTTTCGGCAACACCGGAGCCGCCACGAATCGCACTGAGCGCGGCGCTGAGGTCTGCAAGTGAGCGCCGCAATACGACTTGCTGGTCGGCGATCGCAAGCCCGGCGCCGCCGGCTGCCGCCACTCGATGCTGCACCGCATCGAGGAGCTTGCGGCGCTGTTCGAGCCATTCCGCGCGCTTGCCGGCGGCCATCGCAAGTTTGCTGCCCTGCGCGATGTGGTGTGCGATCTCGAGACGCAATTGCAGGTCGGGCGCGGTAATGGCGGGCGCC
>DATCBZ010000323.1:0-5001 GCA_036511555.1 Steroidobacteraceae bacterium | reverse complement strand
AACGTAAATTCCCGCTACGCCCGATCGTCTAGAGATCCGCTGCGATCGCGATTCCGTCACCACGATTGCGCGAAAGCCGCTCGCGCTATCTCGCTTTGAAAAGAACCCTTAGAATCGCCTGATGCCAATCCTGAAGGTCATTGTCCTTGCGATCGTGCAGGGCTTAGCGGAGCTCTTGCCCGTTTCAAGCTCGGCGCATGTCATCGTCGCCGAAAAGCTAATGGGCCTCGATCCGGCTTCCCCGCCCATGACCCTTTTATTGGTGATGCTGCACACGGGCACCATGTTTGCCGTGATCGTCTACTTCTGGCAGCGGTGGTGCGAGACGTATTTCAAGAATGCGGCGGCATTTAAGCGCTTCGCCGCGCTAGTCGTTCTTGCAACGGTACTGACTGCAGTGATTGGCGAAGCCATTATTAAGATCATTGAGAAGACTGTACTCGTGGGCGTGGCGCACGCGCAGATCGAGGATCTGTTCAGTCATTTGGAAGTGATAGCGCCCGCTCTGGCTGCGGCGGGCCTTTTGATTCTATTCGCGGGCATCGTCGAGAGGCGCAAACGTGAAATCACTCGCGTCACGGAAGAAATGACCGCTCTACAGGCTGGCCTTATTGGGGCCATACAGGGACTATGCCTGCCGTTCCGCGGATTTTCGCGCTCCGGCGCGACAATTTCCGTAGGTATGCTGGCAGGCGTAGCCAAGAGCCGCGCGGAATCTTTCAGCTTCGCCCTCGCGGTAGTCCTGACGCCACCGGTCGTGGCCCGCGAATTACTCCGCGTTCTACATGCGCAAAGGACCGACGCACCGTTCGATTTGGGCAGCGCCATCGGGCCGAGCCTGCTCGGCGCCGTATTCGCCTTCTTTGCAGGACTCATCGCCCTGAAGTGGCTTAGTCGATGGCTTGAGAACGGCCGCTGGTATCTGTTTGGAATCTATTGTCTCGTGGCCGCGGCAGCCGTCGCCGCCTTGCACGGCATGGGGTATTGAACGCACGAGCAATCTGGTACGTGTCGCGCGCGCGCCATCGTCCCGGCGACGGGTGGCGCAGGTCTCTGCAATACTCTCGTCATTTTCACATCGGGTCTAAGCTTGCGCTGCAAAGGCTCGCTGTGCTGCGGGTCGCGCCATGCAACGAGCTAAATAGGCGCTCAACGCCGGCTCCTCAGCCAGAATTTTGAACATGTCGAGAAAATAGACCGCCGAGCCCAACATCACATCCGCGGCGCAGAATCGCTCGCCCAATATCCAGGGGCCAGCCTGCAATGCGTTGCGCAACGTCGCTAACACGGAATCATAGTCTCCCCAGCCGTGCGCCACGCGGTTAGGGGTAAGTTTCGAGAATCTCTCCGCCATCGCAGGCTCGATGTTGGAGTTGGTAAACATGAGCCATTGTAGATAGGCGCCGCGCAGAGGGTCGCCGATCCGCGGCGCCAGACCGGCTTGCGGATAGGCATCAGCCAAGTATGCGCAAATGGCCCCCGAATCGTTGATCCGTACCGCCCCGTCTTCCAGCGCCGGGACCTTGCCAAGCGGGCTTGCTGCACGGAAGGCCGCATCGGATTTTGATTTCGGGTCGCGGATATCTATGAGTACGCGCTCGAACGGCACGCCAGTTTCCTCAAGCATCCAAAGTGCGCGAATCGCTCGCGTTTTAGGCGTCCAATAAAGCTTTAGCATCGGTCCCATTCCTGCGGCAAGCCACGACCTCACATCTTAATTACTTTCAGCTAAGCACGCTGTTTGACGGCAGCCTGTCCACGCTTTTGTCCCCAGTACTAGCGAGCCTCAACGTCTACTTTAGGCCGCGGGCGGCGCCTGACCTGGAAGCTGCGGAATTCTTTCATCAATACAAGCCCAGCTGGGTGCCTGCGCGGACCAGATCGTTACGGCAGGCTTTATGATCTCGCGATCATCGAGCGTACCACTGCGCACGAATATGAGATGCGGGCGCGATTCAGCCGCGCTGAACACATGCGTGCCACAGATGGGGCAGAATCTACGGTGCATCACATTGCCGCTGTCGGCGACACTGCTGTAGTCACGCAGATCGCCACTCACAAGCAGCGCGTCTTTCGGGAAACAGGCATTTACCGTCGCGCTGCCCGCGCCAATGTACTGGCACAGACGACACCAACATACTCTTGTGATAATCGGCTCAGCACTGATCGAATAACGTACCGCTTTACACAAACAACCGCCAGTAATTTTCATGAGGATCTCGTAGTCAAAGAGCGCAGCCTAAATCGAATGCAGCGCCAGGCCAAAGTCGACATCTCCAATCCTCGCCCACTTACAACAAAATAATCAATTTCGAGCTGGGCGACGGGCAACTCCTAGGCACATCGGGCCACGATACAGATTGGGTTTGCCAAGCACTCGTGATTGGGGTTCATTGCGCTGAATTACGCACATGCTCCAAAAGAAGCAGTGCTATAGTCGAGCGCCGCCCTGGACGCTTGCTGTTTTAGTACGAGGCGCATGGGTTGTCGGCGCATGCGGTATCGCAGCGCGTCAGCCCGATAGTCTGTGGGAGACTGTCCGGTATTTTTTATGTTGGAGCACGTACGCATGCGCTATATCGCGATTTCTATTGTGCTGTTGCTCGCGGGATGCGGCTCACCGGTTGCGCCGCCAGCGGCGCCGGCTGATACGACGCCAGCTGCGGCTGCACCGGCCCCGGAACCGGCCGCTGCGCCGCAAGCCACGCGTGAGCGCGAGCCCGAACGCTATGCCGAACCCGAGCCTGCGTACGAGCCGCCTACCCTCGCGCCGGTCGTGAGCGTTTACGTCGACCCTCCGATCTCGCAGCCGCCACCCATCGCCATTAGTTCGGCACCCCCGCCGATGCTAGTCGAGTATCCGCCGCCGCCCCCGTTTCCGGACGCGGTCTGGGTTGGCGGATATTGGGTCTGGCAAGGTGATTGGGTATGGTCACACGGCCATTGGCTTGCTCCGCCGCGCCCACGGTACGCGTGGGTAAATCCCTATTATGAGAACCGCTCCGGGATCGTGATTTTTATCGGTGGGCACTGGTCCCCGCCGGGAGTTGCATTTGTGCCCCCGCCGCCGGGGTTGCATTTGACGGTTGAAATCGGTAATCGAGGCGTCGTACTTGGGCCGCCGCCCATGGGCCCGGATGGAACTTTTGTACCTGCGCCGCCGGGTTCGCGATTTGGGATTATCGTTCCGGCGCCAATGGGGACAGCGCCCGCGGTCGTGACGGGCGCTCCGCCCGTTGTAGCGGTCGGCATGCGTGTGACCAATAACAATACCAACATCAACAACACGACCAACAACACGACGAACAATACAACTAACGTCAAAAATGTTACGAATGTGACAAACGTAACTATTGAAGCGCCGGCTGCGGCAACGGCGACCGGCAAGGCTGTCAACAGCTCTGTTCCTGCGCAAGCGCACCTTGCAGCCGCACTTCCACCCGTGATCAAGGCGCAAGCGCCGACGCCCGCATCCACGAAACCCATTCCGGCGTTCGTACATGGCCGCCCTGCGGCAGCTCTGCCCGCGGCCCAAGCCGTCAAGACAAGTGCCGTGGCAGCCCCGGCGCCGGTGCGCAAGCCCGCGCCGACTGTCGCGCCGCATGTGCCACCCGCGCGTGCTGCAACGCCACCCACCAAGCCCGCTCCCAATGCCGCGCCGGCTGCAAAAGCAGCACCGCCTGCGAAGCCGACGCCCGCACCACCGCCCAAGGCCAAAGTCGCACCGCCCGTTGCCAAGGCGGCACCTGCGGCCGCCACGCATCCTGCGATCACTAAGGAAACTGCAAAGGCCAAACCGCCAGTGCCGCCAGGAACAAAACCGAAAAAGCCCGGCGAAAAGGATCCGAAGAAGCCGGATCACGACAAGCAAGGTCAGGGAGATTAGAGCCCGCCCGTTACCGGCTGACCCACCACGGGCAGCGGTAACGGGCGCGGTTGATCACGCGGCGATCGATCTGGACTGGCGTTCTTGAATGCGGGCTCAAGGCGCTTGGCTGCACGCGGTGAAATATCCCGAGTGCTCAGGAATTCGATCAGACGCTGCTTTCGCGCAGACCGTCAACGGCCGGTCTCGCCAACCACTCCGCGCGTGTCTGGCCCCAGATATCGACCGGCGAATTCTCATACGGGGGCGGCAGAGTTCCACGCCCGCGATTGCGCGAGCCGAGTCGCCCCGCGACCGCCTGCGACGCAACATTATCCGGCGCAATGCAATGAATCACCTCAGTCCATCCGAGTGAAGCGAAAGCCCAGTCAATCGAAGCTGCAGCACCCTCCGTTGCGAAACCGCGGCCCCAACAATCACGCACCAGACCCCAGCCCACCTCGGTGCCAGGCCAGCCCTCTGGCTGCCACGGACCCAGTCGTCCGAGCCATCGTCCCGTCGATTTTTCGATTACCGAGAACATGGCGAATCCTTGCAGCTGCCATGCACCCGCCATTGAAGTAAAGGCGCGCCAAGCGATCGCGCGCGGCTGCGCGCCGCCAAGGAAACGCGCCGCGTCGGCATCAGCCATTAGCGCTGCCCAGTCATCGAAGTCATGCGCGCGTGGCGGCCGCAGCACTAGTCGCGGCGTCTCGAGCCGTAGGTCATTCGCTTTTGTGATTTCCACTCCGGAATTGTCCATTTTTTATAGAGCGCCGTCGCGCAGCAGCGCGGTGCCAAAAAGCGAGCGTCCCGGGCGCATAAGCTCGCAAGTGGCGCTTCTGCGCCGCACACACCGATCGGTCTTAGAGGCTCTCATAGGCCTGCAGGAATAAAGCGGCGGCCGCCGGCAGATTAATGGCCCAATCGCCGGCGGCGGCGTGATCCGCGCCATCGGTGATGTACTTAGCACAGGCAAAATGCGCGCCGGCAAACAGGCAGGCCTTGGCATACGCATAGGCCTCCATGTCAACAACTTCGCAATGCATGCGACTCTCGCCGGTCGCGAATGAGTCACCACTGCCGCACAATCCGTGAGGCAGCGACGTAAATACCGGCGCGAATTCAATTTCCGT
>DATCBZ010000322.1:0-2253 GCA_036511555.1 Steroidobacteraceae bacterium | reverse complement strand
ACGGCGGACACTGCGGCTTTCTTGAAGATCTGGTTTCGCCGAGCTGGGCCGAGCGCAGGATCGTTGCACAGTTGACGCGCGCATTGCCGTCCGGCGTGCCGTCTTAGGATGCGCCGCGCTTCTCGTCGAACTTCACGATCGGCTGACCGCTTGTCACCTGCACGGCGCCGTCAATAACGGCGCCCTTTGCAAGTGCGATACTGCGCGCCGTCACGTCGCCGCGGATCACCGCGCTTGCGCCAATCTCAAGCTTCTCCGCGACGATGAGCTTGCCGCTGACGCGGCCGGCGATCACGCCGTGCTGCGCATGCACCTCGCCTTCCCAGACTGATCCGGTTGCCATGCTGAGTGTGCCGCCGACTTTGCCATCGCCGCGCACCGCGCCGCACACGACTACCGGCCCCGGCGACTCGATGTCACCTGTGATCTGGCAACCCGCTGCGACAAAAGTCGGGGCGCCGCCGAGCTGGTCGAGAAGTCGCCTCTTGGGTTTCTCAGTCAAGGATCACCTCGCGAAATTTTGGCGCCTGCGCCCGCTCGGCGCCCGTTAGAATACCCGCCGCCGACTACAATCGTGGGGAAGATGCGATGAGAATTGCGCGCCTGAGTGCGATCTTTTTGAGCGTTGCAATGCTGGTGCTCATGAGTGGCTGCAGTCACGAGAGCCGCGACTGGCAGGCTGCTCAGTCGGCCAACACCATCGAGGCGTACGAGGCATTCGTCACGGAGCATCCTAAAAGTGCGCACCTGGGCGATGCGCAGGCGCGGGTCGAGCAACTCACCGAGGATCGCGACTGGCAACGGGCGAGCACGACTGATACCGTGGATGCGTACCGGCAGTTTCTGGCCGCGCATCCGCAGGCGAAATCCGCTCAGGAAGCGCGCATTCGGATCGAGAATTTTGGCTTGAATGGCGGCGCTGCCGCGCCTGCTGCGCCGGCCGCGCAGGCCTTCGCGGCGGGTCCTGCGATGGCGCCGGTCTCGCCCGCGCCGCCGTCGACTTCACATCCGCAGCAGGAGCAAGCCCATGCCTACCGCGTGCAACTGGGCGCGTTTTCTACCCAAGCCAAGGCCGAGAGGCAGTGGCACAAGCTGACCGCGCACTACGGCAAGGAACTGCACGGCCTCGAGCCCGATATTGAGCGCGGCAAAGGCGCAAAAGGCCGGCATGTGTTTCGGTTGAAGGCACAACTGCCGAGTGAGGCTAAGGCGCGTGCGCTCTGCGCGCAGTTGCAAAAGCGCGGCCAGGCGTGCGTGGTGGCCAAACACTAAATCGCACTTTTGGACGCGCAAGTCCAAAGGCTGACAATTCACGTCACCCTGGCTACGAGGCCGGACTCAGCGTAACGCATTGTTTCATAAGCCATAACGGAAGTGGCATAGGCTTTGCTATATCAATCGTGCGTCGCCCGTTTGGGTTACGCGAAGGGCACACGCGCGACTTTTCCCCGGTCGCGACGTGTCCAAAGTGTGTGAACGACTTCCCCGGTGTTTACACCTCGACGCCGCGATGCGAATTCCGCACGCGGCGTTTTTTTTGGTACGCCTCACACGCAGCTTACCCCCGCAATCAAGCTACGCAGCGCCGGGAACCCGCGGGTTTAACTCCTATGCGCCGCCCTGCGATCCGGCGCTTGCCTTACTTGATTTCGCAAAGGGCGTCGACATATTTCCTGGCGGTCAGTCGCGAACTATCGATCCGGGCCCGAGAGCCAAAACGGTGCGTGAGAATTGCGCACTGCCTTAAAGGTGCGGACCTGAGCATCGGCCATGGCGAGTCGCGGGCTGTCCGCGAGGGATGCAGGTTCGCTGCTACACTAGAAAAGTGCGCGTTATGGCGACAAAACGCAGAACAGTTTGCGCCAGTGAATGCGCAGCATTCACGGCATTAAACGCGTGCTGGCAGTCGGTGCGCATGAGGCGTTTAGGATTGGCTCATGGAATTCCGGGACTATTACCAAACATTGGGTGTGACGCGCACCGCGACGGCTGATGAGATCAAAAAGGTCTATCGCAGGCTTGCGCGCAAATATCATCCCGATGTCAGCAAGGAGCTGAATGCGGAGGCCAAATTCAAGGAAGTTCAGGAAGCCTATGAGGTTTTGAAGGATCCGGAGAAGCGCGCAGCCTACGACCAGCTCGGTAGCGGCGCGAAGAGCGGTCAGGATTTCCGGCCACCGCCTGATTGGGCGAGCGGCTTTGAATTTCGCGGCGGGCCCCAGCGCCAGTCGGGCCCTGGAGCGGATGCGCAGT
>DATCBZ010000321.1:0-20452 GCA_036511555.1 Steroidobacteraceae bacterium | reverse complement strand
TCGAGACGCTCAAGATCCGGTACGAGTGGTGTCTCATTGACCATCCGCACCTGGCAGATGATCGGTGCGCGCTCTTCGATGGCGCGTGAATTATCCGGCCGCACGACATCGGAGCTGACGCGCACCAACTGCGGGAAGCCCTGCGACACGAGACCGAAGTAGCCGCCGTCGAGGCGCGAGCCGATGCAATGAAAGACAACGATACGCGTGCGCCCCGAGGCGGGTGGAATGTTCTGGCCGCAGGCGCCTTCGAATGAGACGAGCGGCACCTGCCGGCCATTCCAGGCCACCGTTCCGATGTACCAGGGCGGCGCGCCGGTCATCTCCGAAGGCGTGTGAAAACCGATGACCTCGGCAACGCAAGCGCGCGGAATGATGAGCCGCCCGTCAACGAGCGGAATCAATAAGCTATAGACCTCTTGGACTCTCTCGGCCATAACTTGCTCTTATTTGACCGCGTGCTTGCGCGAGGTCACCTGCGCGCGATAGCGCTCCACCAAGGGCGCGATGGCATCGAGTAGCTGCGCTTCCTGATAGGGCTTGCTGAGATAGTCATCGACACCGATCTCGATGGCGCGGGCGCGGTGCTTTTCACCCGAGCGCGATGTGATCATGATGATGGGCACGTCTTTCAGGCGCGGATCGTTCCTCACGTGCGCGGCGACTTCATAGCCGTCCATGCGCGGCATTTCAATGTCGAGAAGAATGATATCGGGCACATTGTCCTGCAAGAGCGTGACCGCATCCATGCCATCGCGCGCGGTCAGCACCCGCATGCCGTTTCGTTCCAGGAGTCGCTGCGTCACGCGCCGCACGGTGATCGAGTCATCGACCACCATGGCAAAGATGCGCCGGTCGCCGCGCTCGCGCGCCACCAGGGGCTGTGTGCGCACTCGCCACTCGCTTCGGACCAGCGCGCCGATATCGAGAATGATCACAATACGGCCGTCGCCCAAAATCGTGGCGCCCGAGATGCCCCTAATAGCGGAGATCTGCGGGCCGACTGATTTCACGACGATCTCGCGGCTGCCGATGAGCTCATCGGTAATGAGTGCGGTGGAATGTTCGCCGGCACGCACCAGCACGACTGGTATCGTCACATCCTGTTCCGGCAGCGGTGCGGGCTCAAGGCCGACAAACGTCGACAATGATTGAAAGCGGTACTTCTGGCCGCCCGATTCAAACAGCGGTGCGTCGGGGCCAAAGTGACTCGCGACCTCCGCCTTTGACAACCTGAGCACGCCCTCCACCGTCGGCAGCGGCAGGGCGTAATACTCCTGCTCGGTGCGCACCACCAGCGCATGACTGATCGCAAGCGTAAAGGGCAGACGGATCGTGAACGTCGTGCCCTCGCCCGCCGTCGACTCCATGTTGAGCGCGCCGCCCAAGCGCTTGATCTCGGTTGCGACCACATCCATGCCCACGCCGCGGCCGGCCTGCTGCGTGATGAGCCCTGCGGTTGAGAATCCGGGCTCGAGGATGAGCTGCATCGCATCCTCATCGCTCAGCGGCTGCTCCGCGGCAACGAGACCCAGCGTCACGCCCTTGTCGCGAATCGCGCGCAGATCCATGCCGCCGCCGTCGTCGGTGAGACGCACCATGACCTCAGCACCTTCGCGCTTCAATTCCAGGCGAATGCGGCCGGTGTCCGATTTGCCGCGCGCCACACGCTCCTCCGGCATCTCGATGCCGTGGACGACGGCGTTTCGCAGCATGTGTTCAAAAGGCGGCAGCATGCGCTCGAGCACCTGCCGGTCGAGCTCCCCGGTTGCACCTTCCACAATGAGCTCGGCGCGTTTGCCGCTATCGGCGGCGGCCTGGCGCACGATGCGGGCGAGCCTTTGTACATGGCGCTGAAACGGCACCATGCGGGTACGCATGAGCCCGTTCTGTAGTTCGGTGATGGTACGCGCCTGCTGTGTCAGGAGGTTCTGCGCCTCCTGCGTCAGCGTCTCGAGCAATCCCTGAATGCTCGCGACGTCGCTTGCCGTCTCGGCAAGCGCACGCGAGAACTGCTGAATCGAGGAGTAGCGATCAAGCTCGAGCGGATCAAAGTCACCGCGATGGCTGAAACCTTTTTCCTCATGCCCGTGCAGAATCTGCGTCTCGGTCTCAATCTCAAGTTTGCGCAGCTGCTCCTTCAAACGAGTCACCGTGCGCGACAGCTCTCCCAGATTGAAATCGATCGACGCCAGCTGCTGCTCGAGTCGGGCGCGCGCGATACTGACTTCACCGGAGGTATTGAGAAGCTGATCGAGGAGGTCCGCGTCCACGCGGGCCATTTCGGGGCGATCACCCGGCGGTACGGGTTCGCGGCCCGGTGGTACGGGCTGCGGGGGCTGCAGAATGTCGTCCGCCGCGCGCGCGGCAGGCGCCACGCTGTCGCGACGTACCGCAAACTCGCGCGCAGCCGGGGGTTCAACTGGAGCGGGTGCCAATGCACTGGACAACTCCGTTGCCGCGCCGTGTGCAGCAAACTCAGATGCTGCAGCGGGCTCGCCAACCGGCGCCGGCTCAAAGCCTGCTTGGAATTCTGCCGCCGGGTCCGCTGCAATGTTGGCAGCGGCGTCGCTCTCGACTACCGGCTCAAACGGCGCCTCGGGCTCAGCGACCGGCGCCGGCTCAAAGGCGGCCGCAAATTCGGCGGTCGCGCTCGATTGAGTGTCCGCCGCCGCCGCGGCGTGCACGGCCGAATCAAACTCTGCCGCAGGCTCAATCATGGGCGCGGGCTCAAATGCCGCTTCAAACTCCGTCGTCGATGACGGCGGGGCAGTACCCGGCGCGTGGTCCTCAAAGCTCGGGTGCGTCAGCGAGAACTCCGACGGCTCAGGGTAGGCTGCCTCATCGGCTGCGTGCTGTTCGGCCGCAGCCTCTGGTTCCTTCGACGGCTCGTTTGCGGAGAACGCGTGAGCGGCGAATTCCTGCGCTGCAGGCTCGACTTCGATCGCCTCGAACGCCGGCTCGGGGAAGCTTTGCACGCTGGCAGGGGCAACATAGGCTGCGGGCTCGGACCCTTGCGCTGCGGCGGATACGAGGTCGGTCGGCGCGAGCAGGAACTCACCGGTGGCTTGCGACAGTGCTTGAATTCGGGCGATCGCATCGTGTGCCGGTCCCAGGCCGCGACCCATCGCAACGCCTTCGCGCATGCGCGCGAGCTCATCGATGCTCGCCTGCAAGACCTCAAACGTTCGAGCACTCGGCGCAACCAATCCCTGGTCGATCTGCATGACGAGGGTTTCAAGCTCGTGGCTCAAATCCCCCATCTGCTGAATTCCGGCCATGCGCGCGCCACCCTTCAAGGTATGCAGCGGCCGCTTCAATGCCGCGCGCAGCTCGGCGCTGTCCGGGTGTTCGCGCCAGGCAGCCACCGCCGCCTCGGCGGATTCGAGTAACTCAGTCGCCTCTTCGGTGAAGATGCTGGCGATCTCAGGATCAAAGGGCGGAGTCAGATCGCCGACCTGCGTTGCCTGTTGCGCGGAGTGCGCCGCCGCCGCAACGCGCCGGTCGAGCGCGCTGTGCGCATAGGCGATACGCGCGCGCAGCTGCTCGTGGGTCAGGAAAAACCCGGTCGACTCATTGAGGTTCGACGCCACCGACTCCATGGCCGCCATGCAGTCGGACAAGAGCATGAGATCGGTATCGTCCAAGCCAAGCCCGCTGTCGAAGGCCTTGCGTAACCATTGATCAAGAGGCTGCGCGAGGCGGATGCCGTGACGCGCCTCGGCCATGTTGGAGCTGCCAGCAAGCGTGTGACAGGCGCGGTAGATCTCCTCCGGCAACGCGTGCGGCTCCGTGGTACCGCCTTCGCGATCCAAATAAGCACGCACCACGGCCACGTGCGCGGTCGTCTCGCGCGCATAGATATCCGCCAGCACATCATCCACGGCCTGTTGCGCGAGCGGTTCGTCGGAGGGCGCAACCGCCTCGGGCGCGGCGGCACTCTCCGCGATGCTGGCCGGGAGCTCCTGCGCCGACTGCGCGGCGGCGGGTTCGATTTCCTCATCGGGCGGCGCCGGCAGAGTTTCCAGTGTCTGGCTTGCAGCCAGCGCGTGCGCGCGCGT
The DNA here is from genome assembly GCA_036511555.1 of Steroidobacteraceae bacterium. Classification (GTDB taxonomy): domain Bacteria; phylum Pseudomonadota; class Gammaproteobacteria; order Steroidobacterales; family Steroidobacteraceae; genus PALSA-1196. The sequence goes on along the minus strand of DATCBZ010000321.1, from coordinate 16,391 downwards.
GAGAATCGTGCCCGCCTCGTGCGCCTCGGCGTGGCCGGTCTCAAGCTGGTCTATCAACTGCGGCAGGGTCGTCACTGCGCTTCTTAGAGTCGTCAGGATCTCCTGCGAGCGCGACAGCGTGTTGTCGAGCAGCCGATTCAGAAGATTCTCGATCGACCAGGAAAATTCAGCGAGCTCGCGCGCGCCGACCATGCGTCCGCTGCCCTTCAACGTGTGGAAGCTGCGCCGCACCGTGACGAGCGCTTCGCGCTCGAGCGGGTTCTGCTCCCACATCTGGAAATGCAGAATGATCTTGGCAAGCTCTTCGCGGGCCTCCTCGATGAAGAGCTTCAATAGTTCAGGATCAGAGGTCTCCGAGAAGGCAACGCTCGCAGGCTCGCGCGCCGTCAATACCGGCAGCTGCTTGTGAGTACCACTCGCCGCCGCCGCCTCTAATCTCTCCTCCTCGCGGCCCAAGTGCACGGTCTGCGCGAAGGTACCCGGCGGCACCAAAACCGAAATAGTCGGCACCACCGGCGCCGGCTCCGCTTCGAGCGCCTGCAAAGAGCTGTGCGCGTTGTCGAGCATGTACCACGGATCGCTCCTGCCGGACTGCAGCGTCTCCATGTAGTACTCGAGACTGACAATCGAATCTGCGAGGCGGTCGAGTGAGGCCAATGTCAGCACGCGCCCGCCCGGCTGCATGACACGCTTCAGCTGCACGCCGATCGCCTCGACGACTTCCACCGCGCGTGTCTTGCCGAGGATGAGGAGCCCCGCCTTAAGGCCGCGCATCAATTCCTGCCAACTGTCGAGGCCCGCGGCATCGATGGACCCCAGCACCGCCTGCGTTATGGCTTCTTTGATGCGCGCGAGGTTCAAGATGCACTCGCGCAGCACTGCGCTTTGCACCTGCTGGAACTCGTTGTCCTCAGAGCGCCCGGGCTCGGCGCTCTTCGGTAGAATCATGCCAACGAGTTGATCGTCGAGCTTGTCCTCGACTCCGATCAGAGTCGCCGCGATGTCCACCAGCAGCGCCTCATCCGGGGCAAGAACGCCTGCCACGATTTTCTCCAGGCGCTGGGTTTCGCGCAGGATGCTCGCGCGCAGCTCCCCCAGGCCCAAGACGCCCAGCGTGTCGCCGATCTTGCGCAATAGCGCTGCCTGCGAACCCAGCTCCTGTGGTTGGCCTGAGCCGCGACGCACAAAAATATCGAGCACGTCTTTGACCTTGGAGAGGTCTTCGCGGATCGCCGCCGCCACCGTCTGCATGAGTTTGACGGACGGTGCGGAAAGATTCTCGCGCTCCTGCTCGATGTTCTCATCCACCGGCAGGAGCTCAGACAGGCGGAACGAGGCGCGCACGGCAGATGCGCGCGGACCGGAGGTCTCGACGCGACCGACGTAATAGAGAAGATTATTGAGAAGCTCGAGAGCAGGCTCCTGCGCGTAGCGCGACTCGCCAAGCTCGTAGAGACGTTTGATCTCGCGGTCCGCCAGTCCCAACAGCCGTTTGACCGAGACGCCGCCTTCCAGCGCCCCGTCCTGCAGCGATTCGATCACCGCGCCAACCACCCACCACAGCTGAAACACGGTTTGACGCGTGGCGATTTGTTCAAGCTTGCTGGCAACCGCCGCCAGGATCTCAAGATTCTGCGCGATACGCTCGCCGCGGATCCAGCCGATAAGCCCGACCTGGAAGCGCGTACGCAAACGCCGCCCCCACTGCTCCACCGTCAGCGGCTGCTCGCCCGGGCCTGCCAACACAGGCTCCGCCTGCTTGTCCGACTTCAGGTTAAGAAGGAGCAGCGTGCCTTCGGAAAGGAGTGCGCTGCCGCGCACGGCGCGCAGATCGTTCAACAGCGGCAACAGCACGAGCGCCAGGTCCCGCCCGCCCGCCAACACGCGTTCAAGGTAGCTTGGCAGCTGCACCATGGCGCGCATCAGCGCATCGAGACTCTCGGCCTGGCTTTTGCGCTCCGCGGCGGTTGCCAGCAGATAGCGCGCGACGTGCTCCATCTCCTCGGTGAGGAGCGCTGCGCCGTAGATCTCGAGCACTCTCAGCACACCCTGCACCTGATGCAGCTCGCGCGCGCACCGCTCTAGGAGCGCAAAGTTCTCCGGCTGTTCGACGTAGTTTTCAAGTGCCGTGCGCGCCTCAGCGAGCGTCGCATTCAGCTCTCGGCCGACGTATTCAAATGTTTGAGAGGCAACATCCGCCATGGTTCGGCCTTAAGAGCCACCCACCGCCGGCCGTACGCCACGCGTGAGTTGGGATTCCTCGAGCGTGCGGAATGCTCCGGAGACAGCCGCAGGAGGCTCGGGTGCCGGCGCGCCCGGCAGGCGAAACCCCGAGGCTGATCGACGCAGGCCCGCGGACAGATCGGCAAGCTTTGCGATCGCACCGGAGGTGGCGCTGGTGGAGTCCGCGGTCTGCGCACTGATCTCCTTCAACACCTGCATGTTGCGCGCAATCGCCTGCGCAGCGGCGGTCTGGGAACGGGCGCTGGCGGAGATGTTCTGCACGAGGCTTGCGATCTGATTCGAGACCTGCTCGATCTCCTCCAGCGCAGCGCCCGCGTTCTCGGCCAAGAGCGCGCCGCCAACGACGTCGGTGGTGCTGCGCTCCATCGACACCACCGCCTCATTGGTATCGGTCTGGATGGTGCGCACCAGCACCTCGATCTGTTTCGTGGCATTCGCCGCCCGCTCGGCCAAACGCTGCACTTCGTCGGCAACCACCGCAAAGCCGCGTCCCGCCTCCCCGGCCATCGAGGCCTGGATAGAAGCGTTCAAGGCGAGAATATTGGTCTGCTCGGCGATGTCGTTGATGAGCTCGACGATGTTGCCGATCTCCTGTGAACTCTCGCCCAGGCGTTTGATGCGCTTGGAGGTCTCCTGAATGGTTTCGCGAATGGCGTTCATGCCATCGATTGTGCGCCGGACCGCGTCCCCTCCCTTGTGCGCAACCTCCACCGAGTGACGCGCAACATCCGCCGCACGCTCGGCGTTGCCGGAAACCTCCTCCGTCGAGGACGCCATGCCGCCTGCCGACTCGGTGGCCGAGGCGATCTGTTTTGACTGCGCGCCGCTTGCCTTTGCGAGGTGCTGCGCAAGTGCCTGCGTCTGGCGCGTCGCGCTGTCGACCTGAATCGAGGAATGATTGATGGTCATGACGAGGCCGCGCAGCGCCTCGACCGCATAGTTGATGGAATCGGCGATCGCGCCGGTGATGTCTTCGGTGACCGTCGCCTGCACCGTCAGGTCGCCATCGGCAAGGCTTGAGAGCTCATCGAGGAGGCGCAGAATCGCCTCCTGACTGCGATCGTTTGCCGCTCGCTGCGTGTCCACCGCAAGGCGCTGCTCATCCACGCCGGAGAGCTGCTGCGCTGCTGTGTGCCACACACCGATCAACGCGATCAGTGCGCCGATCGCGGGCACCAGCGGCACCCACCACATAAGCGTGTAGGCGGGAATCACGCCGTGTGCGAGCAGGCATGCGCCGATCGCAACGACGATGAGTGCGATCGCCGCCGCGAGCCACGCTTCGAGCGGACGCATCATCATGCCGCCGCCTCGGAGAAGCCCGTGCTCTCGAGCATCTGCCGCAGGCTTAAGACCGGCCACTGCTCGGTGCCGCGGCGAAAAGCGCCCGCCAGATAGCGGTCGCACTGCGCAAGCGTCGGCGGCGCCTCGCCCGTGAACTCAGCCTCGGCAAAGCGTCTGAAGCCCAATACCTCATCGACCACGAGTCCCGCCGGAATGTCGCGATGATTGACAACGACTATGCGCGTATTGCGGGTCATCGGAGTCGCTGTGCCGCCCAAGAACTGCCGCAGATCAATCACCGCGAGCAGATGGCCGCGCACATTCGCAAGACCCTTAACCCAGGGCTTCGCGCCGGGCACACGTGTCAGAGAAGGCGGCACGCTCGAGACTTCACGAGTCTCCTCGCGCGCCACGAGATAAAGCTCCCCCGCCATGCGCAATGCCACACCCACCCATTCGCGTCCGGCCGCACCATCCTGCGGCACCGTTGCCGAAACCGCGCGTCCGCGCCGCTCGAGTTCCGCCAGCAACTCGTAGGGGCGATCGCGAAGTGATTTGAGAGCGACGTCCGCCATCAGCCGTCCACTTATTCAGGCCGCAAGGGTGGCCTGCGCCTTGGCAACGAGCTGATCCGGGGAAACCGGCTTTACCATGTAATCGACCGCGCCCTGGCGCAAGCCCCAGATCCTATCGGTCTGCTGGCCCTTGGAGGTCACCATGATGATTGGGATGGCACGTGTTTTAGGATCGCTCGCAAGCGCCCTTGTTGCCTGATAGCCGTTCATGCCGGGCATGACGATGTCCATGAATATCAGGTCAGGACTCATCTCGCGCGCGAGGCGTATGCCCTCGGCGCCATCAGCCGCTGCCGCGGTACGGTAACCGTGCCGCTCGAGCGCCTTCTGCATGACATGCATCTCGGTGGGCGAGTCGTCCACGATCAATATTAGAGCCATGACGCTTATCTCCCGATGTGCGTCTCGATCGCGTTCAAAAGCTCATCCTTCGTAAACGGCTTCGTCAGATAGTGCTCCGAACCGACAATGCGTCCGCGGGCACGATCGAACAAACCATCCTTGGAGGACAGCATGATGACTGGGATCGAACGAAATACCTTGTTGTGCTTGATGAGCGAGCAGGTCTGATAGCCATCCAGCCGCGGCATCATGATATCAACGAAAACGATGTCAGGTTGATGGTCCGCAATCTTTGCCAGTGCATCAAACCCATCGACTGCGGTGAACACCTCGCAGCCCTCCTTCGCCAGCAACGTTTCGGCAGTGCGGCGAATCGTTTTGCTGTCGTCGATGACCAGCACTTTAAGGCCCTGAAGCTTGGAGTTGCTGCCGGTCACGGTACTGGGAAGTCCTGCCATAAGTATGGGTCGCGCGAGCAGTGGAGAGGAAGAAAACCGAGCGCAGTTTTTAACATATCGGTACACCCCCCGCTATGCCACGTTCGTCACGTTTTTGCGAGTCCGCGCGCGCTTTTCCCTATGAATTTTCGCAGCTTAAGACATATTCGCGCCGGCCTTAATCATAATCTCAGAGGCGGGTTAACATCGCCACCATGAAACAGGCGCAGCGTCTTGGCGTGGTCATGGATCCCATCGCAGACATCAAGTATGCGAAGGACACAACTCTTGCGATGCTGCTTGCCGCCCAGGCCCGCGGCTTTGCGCTCTCTTACATGGAACAGGCTGACCTGTCTTTGCGTGACGGCAAGGCCTGGGCGCGCATGCGGCCGCTTACCGTCAAGGCCGACAAGAACGCCTGGTTCGTTCTGGATGAGCCGCGCGTTGAGCCGCTCGGCGCGCTTGATTGCATTCTCATGCGCAAGGACCCGCCGTTCGACACCGAATACATCTACACGACCTACATTCTCGAACGCGCGGCCGACGCCGGCGCCCTGGTGGTGAATCGGCCGGACGGCCTGCGCGACATGAACGAGAAGGTCTATACCGCCTGGTTTCCGCAGTGCTGCGCGCCGACGCTCATCACGCGGAACATGGCCGATATGCAGGGTTTCCTGCACGAACAGGCCAAGATAGTCGCCAAACCCCTGGACGGCATGGGCGGCCGATCGATCTTCGTCGTCGAGGCGGGCGATAAGAACAGCCAGGTCATCTTCGAGACCCTGAGCGATTACGGCCAGCGCTTCATCATCGTGCAGCGTTATCTGCCCGAAATCGTCGACAGCGGCGATTCACGCATCCTTTTGGTTGCAGGTGAGCCGGTACCCTACGCTCTGGCTCGCATTCCTCTGCCGACGGACCACCGCGGCAACCTTGCCGCCGGCGCCAAGGGCGTCGGCCGGGAGCTCAATGAGCGCGATCGCTGGCTTGCGGGCCAAATCGGTCCGCGTCTGAATGAACTGGGCATGCTGTTCGTGGGACTCGATGTGATCGGCGGCTTCGTGACGGAAATCAACGTCACAAGCCCCACCGGCGTTCGCGAGCTCGACCTGCAATTTGGCACCGACATCGGCGCGCGCCTGATTGAAGCGATCGAACGCCGTCTCGCCTGCCGATGAGCGTGCGACCCCCGACACGAATTTTGCGCGCCGCGCCTGGCTATAATCGCGCCCACAACGAGGAGCGCAACTAAGCGTGGCATCAAGGAATTTGGCGGTCCGGGAAGGCGTTGCGCCCGTGCGCGACCGGCTCCTCGTCACGTTCTTTTTGGCAGCGCTGGTCCACGCGCTTCTGATCCTGGGCCTCACCTTCAGCGCCACGGCCGACGAGGGCACGACTCCACCCGGTCTACAGGTGCTGCTCGTCTCGGACGAATTGCCGGAGTCAAAAAGCAACGACACGGCGACGTACCTTGCGCAGCGCACCCAGCGTGGCTCGGGCAACACCCTCGAGCGTGTCGCGCCGCGCAACCGCGCCGCATCGCTTGCGGTTCCGGAGCCACAAGGAGTTGCCCACGGTACCGCAAACGCACCGGAGGGAGCCGAAGCCTCGCCCGAGGAGCGGGTGCTCACGAGCTCGGGCTGGAGTCCGCGGGTGAGTTATTTTGCGGAAGCCCCCGATACGGGTGCGCCCGAACCGGCCCCGACACCGCCCGATGCGCGCCCGGCGGACGCCGCCGGTCCGGATGACGATACCGGGCCCGCGCAGCTGCGCGGTCCCAAGCGCGATGAACTCTGGGTCACTCCGGATTCGCGCGCTGCAAATCTTGCCCCATATCTTGACGCCTGGCGGCATAAGGTCGAGCGCATTGGCACCCTGAACTACCCCACTGCCGCGCGACGCTCGGGCCTGACCACAAGCCCCGTGCTCGAAGTGGCCATCAACGCCAACGGGGCACTGCAGACGGCCAAAATCCGGCAATCAAGCGGCGACCCTGAACTGGACCAGGCGTCGCTTGATATCCTGAAGCTGGCGAGCCCCTTTGACCCGTTCCCCGCCGAGCTTGAGCGCCAGTACCATGTGCTGCGCTTTGCCTACGAGTGGCAGTTTGTCGGCGGCCGCGTGCAGGCGGGCGGCGTATCCGCGGTTCCTTGAGCGTAACCCCACTCATGCCCATACTGGAGGCCATGGGCGGTTCGACTTTCACCAACCATCTCCTCGTCGCGATGCCCGCGCTCGCCGACCCGAATTTCTCCCAAGCCGTGACCCTCATCTGTGAGCACACGGATAACGGGGCGCTCGGGATCGTGCTCAACAAGCCGCTGCCGATGAAACTGGCCGATGTGCTGACGCAGATGCAGCTTGAACCCTCGAGCGACCACATCGCCGCGCAGCCGGTGCTGCGCGGCGGACCGGTGCGCACCGACCGCGGCTTTGTACTGCATCGCCCGGGAGGCGAGTGGGATCACACGCACAGGGTCTGCGAATCCATTCAGGTCACCACCTCACGCGACATCCTGGCCGCCATGGCGCGCGGTGAGGGGCCCGGCGATGCCTTCATTGCCCTGGGGTATGCCGGCTGGGATGGCGGACAGCTCGAGCGCGAGATGAAGGACAACGCCTGGCTGTCGCTGCCCGTTGATGCGCGCGTGGTATTTGACCTGCCGTACGAAGAGCGCTGGCTTGCCGCGTGGCGGCTCATCGGTATTGACGTCGATAACTTGAGCCGCGTTCCCGGCCATGCGTAACGCCCGCATCTGGCTGCGCGCGCAGCGCCGGGCATGAATGAAATCCAAACGGTCATCGCCTTTGACTTTGGCCTGCGACGCATTGGCATTGCCGCCGGCGACACGCTGACCCGGACCGCAGCTCCTCGGCCCGCCATCACGGTGGGCGCCAACGGACCCGACTGGAGTGCCATCGGCCGCGAGCTTGCTGCGCTCACCCCCAAAGTTCTGGTGCTCGGCGCCCCGTATAATGTCGATGGCAGCGCCGGTTTGCTCACGGGCGCCGCTGATGAGTTTGCCGCTGAACTCAAACGCCGCTTTGGATTGCCGGTGGCGCGAGTTGATGAACGCTACTCATCGCTTGAGGCAGGGGCGGCTTTGAAGTCGCAGCGCGCAAACGGTCAGCGCGGGCGCATTCGCCGCGAACAAATCGACAGCGCCGCGGCCGCGGTGATTCTCGAGCGCTGGCTCGCCGGTGAAGGGGAGAACAAATGAACGACGAGGGCGCCGTCGAGCAGCTGCGCGCCGACGGCACGCTGCGACATCTTCTGACACTCGAAGGGCTGCCGCGCGCCATGCTTGAGGAACTCCTCGAGCGCGCACAGAGCTTCGTGCGCTCGCCCGGCGGGCGCTTTCCCGCAAGCGCGCTGTTGGCAGGCGTCACCGTCGCCAACCTGTTCACGGAGCCCTCGACCCGCACGCGCGTTTCATTTGAGCTCGCTGCCAAGCGTCTCGGGGCTGAGGTGGTGAATCTGGAGGTGCAGCTCTCCTCGCGCGCCAAGGGCGAGAGCATGCTCGATACCGTCTACACGCTCGAAGCGCTGCACACCGATGTACTCGTGATCCGCGAAGCGGAGGTCGGCGTATTGGGCCTGGTTGCAAGCCACGTCGCCTCGCACGTAAGCGTACTGTCGGCCGGTGAGGCGCATATCGCCCATCCGACGCAAGGACTTTTGGATGCGCTCACCGTGCGGCAGAGGAAGGAGCGCTTCGACAACCTGAGCATCGCCATCGTCGGCGACATCCGTCACTCGCGCGTCGCGCGCTCGACCTTTCAGGCGTTCCGCGCCTTCGGCGTGCCGGACCTGCGCATCGTCGCGCCGCCCGCCTTCATGCCCGAAGCGCATGAGTTCGCGGGCGCAACGCGCTTTGGGACTTTGAAGACGGGACTCAAGGATGTTGACGTGGTCATGATGCTGCGCATTCAAAAAGAGCGTATGACGCACGCGTCGCTGCCCGATGGCGATCGATATTTTGCGAAGTTCGGCTTGACCCCGGAGCGGCTTGCGCTTGCCAAGCCCGACGCCATCGTGATGCATCCGCAGCCCATGAATCGCGGCATCGAAATCGCATCCGATGTCGCCGACGGTGCGCAGTCAGCCATTCGCGACCAAGTCAGAAACGGTGTCGCGGTGCGCATGGCCGTGCTCGCCGCCGTCGTTCCTGCACCCGGCGCGCGCGCGTGACGGCCAATAGCCGCGGCACGATCTTCCTCGAGGAGGGTCTGGTACTTGAGCACCAGGCATGGGCCGCGCGGCAGTTCGTGATCCGCATCGCGGCGGAGAAATGCGCGACGCACGCGACACCCGGCAGCTTTGCACATGTCACTTGCCATGAATCCATTCCGATGCGGCGGCCGCTGTCGATCATGCGCGCCGCTGCCGATGCGGGCTGGATCGAGATCCTCTACAAGGTCGAGGGCGTGGGTCTACACGCACTGAGTCTGGCGAAGCCCGGCGAGCGGCTGTCAATTCTGGGCCCGATCGGGCGCGGTTTCGAACTGCACCCCGAGCGGCCGCGCGTGCTTCTGATTGGCGGCGGCGTCGGCATACCGCCAGTGGTGTTTCTCGCCGAACGGCTCAAGGAGCGCACCGATGCGCCGTGGGAGCCTCTCGTGCTCATGGGCTCGGAGATTCCTTTCCCGTTTGAGCTGCGGCCCGGCAGGCAGAGCATCGAAGGAATTGCTGACCTATACAGCGCCTGCATGCCGCTGTTGGATGATTGGGGCGTCGCGAGCCGCCTCGCAAGCGGCAGCGGATTGCCCGGCTGCTACGAAGGCTTTGTGACCGAGCTTGCCGATATTTGGCTTAAGACGCTAGGCGCCTCTGAATTGACGCAGGTTGAGATCTTTGCCTGCGGTCCGACGCCCATGCTCGCTGCCACGGCGAGCCTCGCACGCCGTCACGGCGTTGCCTGCCAGGTGTCGCTTGAGGAGTTCATGGCCTGCGCGGTCGGCGGCTGTGCGGGTTGCACGGTACTGGTTGAGAGCGCAAGCGGACCTGCGATGAAACGCGTCTGCGTCGATGGCCCGGTGTTCGACGCCTACACCGTGTTCAAAGCTGCGGGCTGACGCTGCGCGTCAGAACATAGATACGCGTTGCCCACAAAGTCCGGCGTCGCATCTGGTGCGAGCGGCTCGCCGCTGATAAGTTGGCGGCCGTGATGGCATGCGCACTGCTCATTCTTTGCGCCCTCGCCACGGCGCCGGCGGCCCTTTGTGCCGAGTTACCCACCGGCACCACCGGCTTGCAGAGCGACGTGGTCTTTTCCGATTACACGCCCCTTGCGCGCAGCTTTGAACTCGTGCGGCGTTTCTTGAGCCCACTGAACGCCATGCGGGTGAATCAGGCTGCCGCGCGTTCCTCAGCGCCGCTGCGCGATCAGCCCATTGACCTTGCGAACGAAAGATTCGTGCTCTACGTTCCAGCAAGTGCGCCGCCGCAGGGTTATGCCCTGTTGGTATTTGTGCCGCCGTGGGAAACGGCGACGCTGCCGGCGCAGTGGACTTCCGCGCTAGATCGGCACGCGATGATCTTCGTGAGCGCCGCGAAATCAGGCAACCGCGCCGACGTCCTCGACCGCCGTGAACCATTGGCATTGCTGGCCGAGCAAAACGTGCTGCGGCGCTTGCCGATCGATCCCCAGCGCGTCTACGTAGGTGGACTCTCCGGCGGCGCGCGCGTCGCTTTGCGCATCGCCCTTGCCTATCCGGATGTATTCCACGGCGCGCTCTTGAACGCCGGCAGCGACCCGATCGGCACGGCGGAGATTGCGCTGCCGCCGGCCGAATTCATGCGCGAATTTCAGGAGTCGACACGGCTCGTGTACCTGACAGGCGCACGCGATAATTTTCATCTCGACGAGGACGTCGTAAGCCGTCAGTCACTCAACGCCTGGTGCGTATTTAATGTCGCGACCGAAACGGTGCCGTGGCGTGCGCACGAGATCATCGACGCCGCGGCCTTCAGTCGAGGACTCGATGCGCTCATCGCGCAGAGCGCGCCCGCTGCGCGCAAGCTCGGCACCTGCCGGGAACGCATTGACGCAGCCTTGAATGAGGAACTTAAGCGGGTCGAAGAGCTACTCGCCGCCGGCAAGGCCGCTGCAGCACAGCGTCTCCTCAACAAGATAGATGCCCATTACGGTGGCCTTGCCGCGCCGCGCAGCACAACCCTTGCCGGGCAATAGCGCCACCGTGTGAGTCTGCGTCTTAGGGTTACGGCAGTACGTCAACGCCGCCGCTGCGCACGCAAGCCGACGCGCACGCTCAGCCGAAGTTGATTTTCGCTTCCAGATTGGTGCGCGAATCGGCGTTTGCGAGTGCCTCTTCAAGCGTAATGCGCTCTGATCTGAAGAGCTCATGCAGCGCACTGTCGAAGCTTTGCACGCCGCGCTCGCCGGAGGCGACGATGGCCTCTTTGACACCGACAACGTCGCCCTTCTTGACGAGCTCGGAGATGTGCGGCGTGTTGATCATGACCTCAAGGGCGGCCACGCGCTTTGCGTCCTTGGCGACGACCAGACGCTGGCCCATGATGGCGCGCAGATACTGCGACAGATCGAGGAAGATCTGCGGATGCTGTTCGCGCGGAAACATATTGATGATGCGATCCAGGGTCTCGGCGCAGTTGTTTGCATGCAGGGTTGCAAGCACCAAGTGGCCGGTGCCGGCAAGACTGATCGCGGTCTGCATGCTCTCGCGGTCGCGGATTTCACCGATGAGAATGACGTCGGGCGCAGCGCGCATGATGCCGCGCAGTGCGCCCTCGAAAGTGCGGGTATCAAGACCCACCTCGCGCTGATTCACTATGGAGCGCTTGTTGGTGTGCAGGAACTCGATGGGATCTTCAATCGTGACAATGTGGTCGGACGCATTCTCGTTGCGATAGTTGACCATGGCGGCAAGAGTGGTCGACTTGCCTGAGCCGGTGGCGCCGACCATCAGCACCAGGCCGCGCTTCAGCATGGCAAGATCGCGCAGCACATCGGGAAGACCCAGATTTTCAAGCCGCGGCATGTCCGCCGTGATGAAGCGCAGCACGATTGCGGGATAACCGCGCTGCAGAAAGATATTGACGCGAAAGCGACCAAGGCCGTGCTCGGAGAGCGCGAAATCAATTTCGAAGTCGCGGGTAAAGATCTCGCGCTGCTGCGAGGTCATGAGCGCGTAGGCCGTCTGACGCACAGTTTCAGGGGAGAGAATCTGTTTATTGATCGGAACGATGCTGCCTTCGATCTTGATCTTGATCGGCGCGTTTGGCGTAAAAAACAAGTCCGAGGCGCGCTTCTCCACCATGAGTTTGAAAAGCGGCTTGGTATTGAACGACGCGCCCTGTGCGGGCAGCGTCGCAAATGGACCGCTATTGGTGCCGAGCTGAGGCTGATGCCCCGTGGTTTCCAGCAATAACGGATCGATCGGCTCGTTGATAGACACTTTGGCCTCGCCTGCGCGCATGTTTTATATAGTCCTTCCCTGCTCTTCTTCGACGATATGCAGGCTACCCACATCGTCGACATTCTTCACTTCTCGCTTGCTTTCAAGCTTGACGCGCAGACGCAGTTCGTTCTTCGAATCCGCATTGCGCAGGGCATCCTCGTAGGAAATCATGCCGCTCTCGAACAGATCGAATAATGACTGATCGAAGGTCTTCATGCCAAGACGCGTTGAGCGCGCCATGACTTCTTTGATCTCGGTTACGTTACCTTTGAAAATCAAATCCTGGATGAGCGGCGAGTTCAGCATGATCTCGGTCGCCGCGATTCGGCCGGAGCCGGACTCGCGCGGTATCAATCGCTGCGCGACCAAAGCGCGGATATTGAGCGACAGATCCATCAGCAGCTGCTCGCGACGCTCGTCCGGGAAAAAATTGATGACGCGATCGAGCGCTTGGTTCGAGCTGTTCGCGTGCAGGGTTGCGAGCACCAGATGCCCGGTTTCGGCGAACTGGATGCCGTACTCCATCGTTTCACGGTCACGGATTTCGCCAATCAGGATCACATCCGGAGCCTGCCGCAGCGTGTTCTTCAAGGCGCTGTGCCAGGAATCGGTATCGACACCCACTTCGCGGTGCGTGATCACGCAGCCTTTGTGCTGGTGCACGTATTCGACCGGATCCTCGATGGTAACGATATGCCCGCGGGTCTTCTCATTGCGGTAGCCGACCATTGCCGCAAGCGTGGTCGATTTTCCGGAGCCCGTGCCGCCGACGATGATGACGAGACCGCGCTTGGACAGCACGACGTCCTTCATGACGACGGGCAGATCGAGCTCCTCGAACGTCGGGATCTTGGCATTGATGAGACGGATGACGCAGCCGGTTGCACCCTGCTGCACGAAGGCGCTGACGCGAAAGCGCCCGATGCCAGGCGGGGAAATCGCGAAATTGCACTCTTTGGTGGAGTCGAATTCCTTCGTCTGCCGATCGTTCATGATCGCGCGCACGAGAGTTGAGGACTGCTCCACCGTCAATGCCCGCTCGCTTTGCGGTCGAATCTCGCCGTCAATCTTGATGGCCGGCGGAAAGCCGGCGGTGACGAATAGATCCGAAGCCTTCTTTTCGATGACGCGACGCAAGAGGTCCTGCATCAGCTTGATGGATTGATCGCGATCCATGACTACATAGAGTCCTTGTTCTGAGCCTTGTAGCGTGCCTCCTCCTTGCTCACCAGACCCTTGGCAACGAGTTCGATCAGACACTGGTCGAGTGTCTGCATGCCCTGCGCCTGCCCGGTCTGGATGGAGGAGTACATTTGGGCAACCTTGCCCTCGCGGATGAGATTACGGATGGCCGGCGTGCCGATCATGATTTCATGCGCCGCGATGCGGCCGCCGCCATTCTTCTTCATCAGCGTCTGTGAAATGACGGCGCGCAGACTCTCCGAGAGCATCGAGCGCACCATCTCTTTTTCCTGGGCGGGAAACACATCGACGATACGGTCGATGGTCTTCGCCGCCGAACTGGTATGCAAAGTGCCGAACACCAAGTGACCGGTCTCGGCGGCGGTGAGCGCAAGACGAATGGTCTCAAGGTCACGCATTTCACCAACCAACACCACATCCGGATCCTCGCGCAGCGCCGAGCGCAGTGCTTCGGTGAAGCCGAGCGTGTCGCGATGCACCTCGCGCTGATTAACGAGGCAGCGCTTGGATTCGTGCACGAATTCGATCGGGTCCTCGATCGTAATGATGTGATCGGGACGATTGTCGTTACAGTGATTGACCATACCCGCAAGCGTGGTCGACTTGCCCGAGCCCGTCGGTCCGGTCACGAGCACGAGTCCGCGCGGCAGCATGCACAGGTCACGGAAGATCTTCGGCGAACCGAGCTCATCAAGGCTCAGGATGACTGAGGGGATGTTGCGAAATACCGCCCCGGCGCCCCGGTTCTGGTTGAAGGCATTGACGCGAAAGCGCGCAAGCTTCGGAATCTCAAAGGAGAAATCGGTCTCGAAGAACTCTTCAAAAGCCTTCCTCTGCTTGTCGTTCATGATGTCGTACACCATGCTGTGCACTTCCTTGTGGGCAAGAGCGGGCATGTTGACGCGTTTCATGTCGCCGTCCACCCGAATCATGGGTGGCACACCGGCCGACAAATGCAGGTCCGAGGCGTTGTTCTTGACTGCGAACGCCAGGAGTTGCGCGATATCTACGGCCATCAGGACTCCTTGCGAACGACACGGACTCCGGCAGGCGGACAACCTTTCGCGAGCGCGAACGTAGCCTGCGATTGGCGTGCATTATAGCGGAGGGGTTCGCCTACAAATATGTTAATGGGTCCGCAGAATTTGCCGGAAAATCTCAGGCGGGTGCAAGAACGCATCAATTCGGCAGCGCGGGCGATCGGCCGGCCCGTCGAATCGGTCACAATCCTCGCGGTCACCAAGTCCCAGCCCCCGGCAACCCTCCGCTTGGCGCATCAGGCGGGCCTCGCCGACTTCGGTGAGAGTTACGTGCAAGAGGCCACCGCCAAGATCCAGGCCCTGCGCGACCTGCCCCTCACCTGGCACTTCGTCGGCCACATCCAAAGCAACAAGACCCGCATCATTGCCGAGCAGTTCGCCTGGGTGCATGCGCTTGACCGTCTGCACATCGCGGCACGGCTGTCGGAACAGCGGCCCTTTCACGCCGCGGCCCTGAATGTTTGCCTGCAGGTGAACCTCGACGCTGAGGCTTCAAAGGGCGGCGTCGCCCCCGCTGAGGTTGCGGATCTGGCTATGCAAGTGACGGCCCTGCCGCGTCTGCGCTTGCGCGGGCTCATGTGCATTCCGCCGGCGAGCGCCGACCTGGCCCTTCAAAGACGCCGCTTTGCCGCACTGGCCGCGTTGCTGGCGCATCTGAACGCCGGCGGCGCCGCGCTGGATACGCTCTCAATGGGGATGAGCGCGGACCTGGAAGCTGCGGTCATGGAGGGTGCGACCATTGTACGCGTCGGGACAGCGCTGTTTGGCGCGAGGAAGTAGGCCGCATTGGCTACAATCGCAAGCTATGTCCGCTAATACTGTCGCGATCCTGGGCGGCGGCAACATGGGTCGCGCGCTTATCGGTGGCCTCCTGCGCCGCGGCATGCGCGCCGAAAAGATTCAGGTCGCTGAAGTCGGCCTGGACGCCCGCGCGGCGCTGGCGCGCGATTTTGCCGTCACGGCTTCAGCCGACGCAGCAGCCGCCGTGGCCGACGCCGATGTCATCGTGCTGGCCGTCAAACCGCAGGACATCGCGCTCTTGCTCGCGCCGCTGCAGGCGCTCCTGCGACAGAACCGTCCGCTCGTCGTGTCAATTGCGGCGGGCGTGCGCGTGGCATCCCTTACGCACCTGTGCGGCGATCAGGTGCCGGTGGTGCGTGCAATGCCGAACCGTCCTGCCCTGGTCGGCGCGGGCGTCACGGGGTTGTTTGCCCCGCCCGCTGTCGGCGCCGCTGCGCGCGAAGCGGCTGCGACGCTGTTGCGCGCGGTGGGCGAGATCGTCTGGGTCGCCAATGAAGAGGCGCTCGATGTGGTGACCGCGCTCTCCGGCAGCGGCCCGGCTTATTTCTTCTTGCTGGCGCAGGAGATGATGCAGGCCGCAGTTAAACTCGGTCTAGAACCCGAGGCGGCGCGCAAACTGGCCGTCGGCACCCTGTATGGGGCGGGGTTGCTCGCGCAGGCGAGTGACGGAGATTTGCAGCGCCTGCGTAGCGAGGTGACTTCCAAAGGCGGCACGACGCAGGCGGCACTGCAGGAGTTTGCCTCGGCGGATCTTGCCGCCACGGTCTTCACGGCACTTGAGGCGGCGACGCGCCGCAGCCGCGAGCTTGCCGCGCACTTAAGCTAGAGTTCATTCATGAGTGCACTCATCTACATCATCCAGTCTCTGTTGACGCTTGCGCTCTTCGTCGTGCTGGCCCGGCTGTTTCTGCAATGGGCGCGCGCCGACTTCAGAAATCCCATCTGCCAGGCAGTCGTGCGCCTGACCAATCCCCTCGTCGTGCCGTTGCGGCGGGTTCTGCCGCCGATGGGAAAAATCGACA
>DATCBZ010000320.1:0-4994 GCA_036511555.1 Steroidobacteraceae bacterium | reverse complement strand
TTGGGGCTTGGTACGCGCTCGGCGTTTTACGAATCCGTGGGGGCGTTTCGCGACATGGTGGTAACGCACCTATTCCAGATTCTGGCCTTTATGGCGATGGAGCCGCCCACCGCACTCGCACCTGCGCCTATCAGCGAAGAGAAGAACAAGGTCTTTCGCAGCATGCTGCCGATTGCGCCCGCCGATGTCGTCCGCGGCCAATACAACGGCTACCGCACCGAGGAGGGCGTCGACCGGGAGTCGGAGACCGAGACATTCATTGCATTGAAATGTTCCATCGACAACTGGCGCTGGGCGGGCGTTCCGTTTTACCTGCGCACCGGTAAACGCCTTGCAGAAGGTCAACGGATCATCTCAATCGCATTTCGCGAACCGCCGAAGAGCATGTTTCCTGCCGACTCGGGCGTCGGCGCACAAGGTCCCGATCATTTGACGTTTGATCTGGCCGACTCTGCGAAGATGTCGCTGTCTTTTTACGGAAAGCGGCCCGGACCCGGCATGCGGCTTGACAAACAGAGCCTGCAGTTCGCCATGCATGACACCGGTCTCGGAGGCGATGTGCTGGAGGCCTATGAGCGATTGATCCTTGACGCGATGAAGGGCGACCGCACGCTTTTTACGACTGCCGAGGGCATAGAACGGCTCTGGGAAGTGTCGATGCCGCTATTGAAGGCGCCGCCGCCGGTGCGCCTGTATGCGCCCGGTTCCTGGGGACCCAACGCAATCCATCAATTGGTTGCGCCTCGCGCTTGGCGGCTACCGTTCGAACGTGTTTGGCGAGACCCGAATCGCCTCGGCAGCTGACCTTTCCCAGGGCGTACCCATTCATGCGCCGCGGCACGATTTGTTCATTGAATGTTTGCCCGGCGTAAGCGCAGCGTCGACTCGCGTGAGGCAAGACCCGCCAGCGAATACTCCCCCACAGCCGCGGCGCGGCGGGCTTGGCGTGCTGAGTAGCCGCATATTTAGCCTGTCCGTGCGGGACCAAGTCCGGTATTTCAGCCCGTCCGAGCGCCAAATAACTGCTTGCGCATAGCAACACCTGTTGCAGCCGATTGACTTAAGCCGCGCGTCAAGGGCTTCGTGCGCGGTCTTCGTGCAGAAATGGGTCGCGGGCCTGCGCGACGCGATTTGCTTAAGCCCGAATGAGTTCGGCACTATCATGAACGGCGCTGTCTCACACGGCGAACGTCATAAAGATCGGCGCATATTGGCGCATATTGGAGCTCACAGACCGCGCAGCACGCCGCGCGTTAACGCATGTTCCCAGGCTTTCAACTCGACTACACCAAACGGCGGGGTTAAGCATGTCTTTGGCCGACGAACTACGCTCTCTAGTCGGTGCGGAAAATGTGCTGACGGCGCGCGAGGCGTGCGTTGCCTTCGAGTGCGATGGACTGTCCGCATATCGACACGTGCCGGATGTCGTGGCGCTGCCTGCCAACGCCGCCGAAGTGCAGCAGGTTATGGCACTTTGTCATCGCCTGCGGGTGCCGGTCGTCGCCCGCGGCGCTGGCACCGGCCTTTCTGGCGGCAGCCTGCCGGTCGCGGGTGCGGTGCTGTTGGTGCTTTCGCGGCTCAATAGGATTCTGGAATTGAGCCCGCGGCGGCGACTCGCGCGCGTGCAACCGGGTGTTACCAACCTTGCCATCTCCAAGGCTTGTGCTGAGCATGGGCTTTTCTATGCGCCTGATCCCTCATCACAGATCGCCTGCACCATCGGCGGCAATGTTGCAGAGAACTCCGGCGGCGTGCATTGCCTGAAATACGGCATCACGCTGCACAACATTCTTGAGATCAAGGTCGTGAGCGCCGCCGGTGAGCTACTGGTGCTCGGATCGCAGATGGGGGATGCGCCGGGCTACGCACTTACTGCGCTACTGACCGGCTCGGAGGGCATGCTCGGCGTCATCGTTGAAGTGACCGTAAAACTTTTGCCGCGGCCGGAACGGGTCGAACTGCTCCTCGGCGCATTCAGCGACATCGACGCCTGTGCACGCGTGGTGGGTGACATCATCTCCGCGGGCATCATTCCCGCCGGGCTTGAAATGATGGACGGAGCGGCCATCTGCGCAGCGGAAGCCTTCGCCAAATGCGGCTATCCGACCGATGCGCAGGCGCTGCTCCTATGCGAGATCGACGGCAACGACGCCGACGTGCGTGATCAATTGCAGCGTGTGACGCAGGTCCTGCGCGAAGCAGGCGCGACTTACTTGCGCCTGGCGGCGGATAGCGCCGAGCAGCTGCGGATGTGGTCGGGACGCAAAGCGGCGTTTCCGGCGGTCGGGCGTCTGGCGCCGGACTACTACTGCATGGACGGCACGATACCGCGGCGGCGATTGCCTGAGGTGCTGCGCCTCATCGCTGCACTCGCGAGTGAATTTGGATTGCCGATAGCGAACGTGTTTCACGCAGGCGACGGCAATCTGCACCCGCTCATCATGTTCGATGCCGGCAAACCCGAGGAACTCACGCGCGCCGAGGAGTGCGGCAGCCGGATACTGGAGCTCTGCGTGGCAGTCGGCGGGACCGTGACGGGAGAGCATGGTGTCGGTGTTGAGAAGCTCGGACCGATGTGCAAGCAGTTCAGCGCCGCCGAGCTGCAAATGTTTCACGCGGTCAAACGCGCTTTCGATCCGTGCGGATTATTGAATCCCGGCAAGGCCGTACCGACGCTCGCGCGCTGCGGCGACTACGGCGCACTGCGTGTGCACGGAGCGAAGCAGCCGTTTGCGCATCTGCCGCGGTTCTGAGCCGATGGAACGCGACACGACTGCCGAGCTGACCGAGCGCGTCCGCAGCGCGGCCGGCACGCGCACAGCGCTTGCGATTTGCGGCTCAGGCTCCAAGGGATTTTACGGGCGTGCGCAGCGCGGCGAACCACTCGTGCTCACGGCTCATGCGGGCGTGATCGATTACGATCCTCAGGAGCTGGTGCTGACGGCGCGCACCGGTACGCGCCTGCGGGACCTTGAAACTCTGCTTGCCGAGGCGGGCCAGTACTTACCCTTCGAGCCGCCTCATTTTGGGCCCGCCGCAACTCTCGGCGGCACGATCGCGTGCGGACTTGCCGGGCCTGCACGGGCAAGTGCCGGACCGGTGCGCGATTTCGTGCTCGGCGCACGTGTGCTCACCGGCGCGGCAGAAGTGTTGAGTTTTGGCGGCCGCGTGATGAAGAACGTCGCAGGCTACGATGTGACGCGGCTCATGGTCGGGGCTTGCGGTACCCTCGGGGTGCTGCTTGAGGTTTCGCTCAAAGTTCTGCCGCGAGCGGCCCAGCAGCTGACGCTGATGTATGACTTCGATGCCGCGCAAGCCACCGCGCGAATGAATGATTGGGCGATGACAGCGCTGCCGATATCGGCGACCACCTGGGTCGCGGGCCAGTTGTATGCGCGTCTGCATGGCTCGGAGGCGGCACTCGTTGAAGCTCGACGCCGCATGGGTGGCGAGGAACTGCCGCAGGCGCAAAGCTTCTGGTACAGCATCAAGGAGCAGACGCATCTTTTCTTTGACGATACCCAACCTCTCTGGCGCATGAGCGTGCCTGCCGAAACCGCACCCCTCGAAGCGCCGGGGCGCACGCTGATTGAATGGACCGGGGCGCAGCGCTGGGTAGTCCCTGCGGATGAGACGGCGGACCTGCATGCCGTTGCTGCGCGCGTCGGCGGCTTCGCGACCCGCTTTCGCGCTCGCCATGATGGCGCCGAGGTTTTCGCGCCACTGCCCGCGGCGCTTATGCAGGTGCATCGCGAGCTTAAGAAAACGTTTGATCCGCAGGCGATTCTAAATCCCGGCCGGCTCTATGCGGATCTTTGAGCATGCATACTGAGCTCGCCGCCGGGATTGCGGGCAGCAGCCGCGCGCAGCGTGCGAAGGCGATCGTTGGCGCTTGCGTACACTGCGGCTTCTGTAACGCCACCTGTCCGACCTATCAGCTTTTGGGCAATGAGCTTGACGGCCCGCGCGGGCGCATCTATCTCATCAAGCAGATGCTCGAGGGCGCGCCCGCCTCGCGGGTAACGGCGCTGCATCTTGACCGTTGCTTGACGTGCCGAGCCTGCGAGACCACCTGTCCCTCCGGAGTGCGGTACGGCGAGCTCGTCGATATCGGACGGCACATGATTGACGCCAAGCCGATTCGCGGCCCGGGCGAGCGCTTGCTGCGCTGGGCGCTGGGCGCGGTGCTTTCGCGCCGTGTGCTGTTTGAAGGCCTGCTGCGCCTGGGTCAGTGGCTACGACCGCTTCTGCCCGCGTCGCAGGCGAAGCGCATTCCCGTGCGCGCGCAAGCATTCTCTGCTGCCGTAGCGCCGCATGCGCGGCGCATGGTTCTGCTGCAAGGTTGCGTGCAGCCCTCGCTCGCTCCAAACATCAATGCGGCCGCCGCGCGCGTGTTCGACCGGCTCGGCGTGTCCGTTGTGAGCGCGGCGCGCGAAACCTGCTGCGGCGCATTGAGTCATCATTTGGATGCCACTGAGCGCGCGTTGCAGCAGGCGCGGCGCAATGTCGATGCGTGGACGCCACTCCTCGACGAGGGCTTTGAGGCGATATTGATGAGCGCGAGCGGCTGCGGCGTCATGGTGAAGGACTATGGCGCGCTCCTGCGTCATGATGGGGCCTATGCAAAGCGTGCCGAGCGCATCAGTGCCGCCACGCGCGATTTGTGCGAGGTGCTGTCAGTGGGTGACATCACGGCGATTACGAGCCGCGCACCGCGCGGTCAGCGGATCGCCTGGCAAGCCCCGTGTACCCTGCAGCACGGCCAGAAGCTCAGCGGCCGCGTTGAACCGTTGCTTGAGGCCGCCGGGTTTTCCCTGACGCCCGTGCGCGATCCGCATCTGTGCTGCGGCTCGGCCGGGACCTATTCGATCCTGCAACGCGAACTTTCCGTGCGCCTCAGAGACGTCAAGCTCGCAACCTTGCAGGAGTTTGGACCCGAGGTCATCGCAACTGCCAACATCGGCTGTCTGCTGCACCTGGGTGGCGCTGCAAAC